>JBAZEP010000079.1:0-2535 GCA_041653835.1 Candidatus Omnitrophota bacterium | reverse complement strand
GGGGAAACACTGGCGGTGCTTTCGCCGGACAGGCCTGTAGCGCCGGGTTCTCTTGTGAAATGATAATAGGGCTTACAGGCGCTAACGCTTCGGGAAAAGGAGAGGCGGCCGGCTATCTGGGGTCAAAAGGTTTTGAATATCTTTCCCTGTCGGACATATTGAGGGAAGAAGCAAAGGCAAATAAAATAGAGTTGTCGCGCGAAAACCTGATAAAGCTGGGTAACGAGCTAAGGAAAAAAAACGGGCCTTCGGTACTGGCGGAACTGGCGATAAAAAAGATAGGGTATAAAAAAAATTACGTGATTGATTCGATAAGGAGCCCTTTTGAAATAAAGGCGCTCAGGAAACTAGACGGATTTATCCTTATAGGTGTGGACGCGGCACCCGAAACAAGGTTTAAAAGGCTGACGGCGAGGAAGCGTCCAGGAGACCCCGAAACAATGGAAGAATTCATGGAGAATGAAAAAAAAGAAAACATAGCCGTGGCATCGAACCAGCAGCTCGACAATTGCCTGAAGGCCGCGGATACCGTGATCATGAACGATTCCACGATGCGGGAATTTCATAAAAAAATAGACGCCGCGATCGTACGCTGCGGAGGATACGCATAAATGACGGCAAGACCATCTCAAAAAAGGCCCGGATGGGATGAATATTTTTTAAAGATGGCTTTCCTTGTGGCGGAGCGTTCCACATGCCGCAGGCATCACGTAGGCGCGGTTATCGTAAGGGATAAACGGATACTTACCACAGGCTACAACGGCGCCGCGAGAGGGGTAAAAGACTGCCTGGAATTAGGCTGTTTAAGGGACGAGAAAGGAATACCCTCGGGCGAACGGCATGAAATATGCAGGGCTATACACGCCGAACAGAACGCGATAATACAGGCCGGTCTCCATGGGATAAATATAGCGGACAGCACGATCTACTGCACACATTCACCCTGCATACTATGCGCGAAAATGCTGGTGAACGCGCAAGTAAAAAAATTTGTTACATGCGGCCAATACGCGGATAAAAATTTCGAGGCGCTTTTTGAAGAGGCCGGCGTGGAATACAAAAAGACAAGCGCTCCGCGGCTTGATATAACGAGATTGGATTAGACATGAGAGAGAAAAGGCGCTTTATAAGGTTCGATGTGATTTTAAAAGCGGCTTACGTGATCCAGAAAGAGCCGAAGACAGAAAAAACCGGTGTTACCAGAGATATCAGCGCAAACGGCATGCAATTGTTGACGGGAGAAAAGCTCATGGTAGGGGACAGGATACACATAACGTTATCCGTGCCGGGCGCTTCGAACCCTGTCCACATAAGGGCCGTTATAGTCTGGTCAAGGGACTTGGCAGAAGCGGTGGAAAACTGTCTTTATAGCGCGGGTATCGATTTTGAAAAAATAGAAGAAGACAACAAAAACACCTTTCTGAGGTTCCTATGCAGCCTCATGTACGGGGAAGACAAGAAGGCAGAATAAGGCTCGCAAATGCCTGCGCGATATTATTGACCGCGGGTTCCCTCCTGATCTCAGGTTGCGCCACGCTCTATAATCCGGCCACAGAAAGAAAAGAAATCATATTCATAACAACCCCAATGGAAGTAGCGCTTGGCAGTAATACCGCCATGCAGATAGCTAAGCAGTATTCCTTCGTAAAAGACCCGAAACAGACCGATAAAGTAACCCTTATAGGAGAAAAACTGGCGAAGGTATCGGACAGGACCGACCTCAAATACCATTTTGCCGTAGTGGAAGACAAGGAAATAAACGCGTTTACCACGCCTGGTGGATATATTTACGTCAATTCCGGGCTCCTGGATATAGTAGATAGCGATGACGAGCTCGCTTGCGTAATAGGACATGAGATAGGGCACGTAGCCGCCAAGCATATCGCAAAAAAATTGCAAGCCCAGCTCGGTTATGATATACTGATGAATATAGCTCTCCGGAACGCGAGCGTCAAGGATATGCAGCAGGCAATAGATATCACGTTCAATCTCGCGACACTCGGCTATTCCAGGGATGATGAGCTGTTGTCGGACAGGCTCGGCGTCAAATATGCTTATAAAGCGGGTTACGACCCCAGGGCTATGATAGCCTTCCTTAAAAAATTGAAAGAAAAAGATAAAGATGAGATGGGGCCGGTGTTCCTGCGCAGCCACCCGTACGCGTCAAAGAGGATCCAGATGCTGGAAAAAGAAATCCCTCTCATTATATCGAAAATAGACGGTAAATCCAACCAGGGCGCTCAAAGTTCAAGCGTAAAAACAGCGGAAGAAGAAACCTCAAAACCACAGGCCAGCAGGGTCATGTGCCCTAAATGCAGGCGGATATTCCAGGGTACCGTACGCTACTGTCCATATGACGGGATAAAATTAAGTCCCTAAAAAGGAGGTATGTTCTATGCTTGCCCAAAACAACAGGCTGTTCGAAAGAGTGAACGGAGAACTCGCGGTAAGATACAGCCCGCTAGGCACCGATGGGGAGTTTTGCAGCACGACCAGGAACATAAGCGGCGGCGGGATAAGGATGCCTTTGTTAAA
>JBAZEP010000078.1:0-2702 GCA_041653835.1 Candidatus Omnitrophota bacterium | reverse complement strand
GTGGCGCTGAGCCTCACTTATAAATATTAAACAAGGGCTCGAAATGACAACAAACGTAAGAGACGATGTTAAAAAATTAGTGGCGCAGATCGCGAGAATGGATGTTAAAAAGGTCGGCGAAAGCGCCTCTATCAGAGATGACCTTGGTATTGATTCCCTGGCCGCTATGGAGATCCTCGCTTCGATCGAAAAGCGGCTGGGGATAACAATAGACGAGGCAAAGGCATTTGACGTAGTTACCGTCAAAGACCTGATCGACCTCGTAATCCAGTCTTTAGGAAAGAAAAGGAAATCATGAACCTGGGTACCTCGCTCCATTGGGTATCAACCAAGATGAAGGATAAGGTGTGCCTGATAGAAGGCAATGAAAAAATAACCTATGCCGGATTATGGAAAGAGATAGAAGACCTGGCAAAGGCATTTTTAAAAATAGGCATAAAAGAGAACGACAAGGTATGCGTGATCCTTCCGAACGGCAAAGAGTTTATTTACAGTTTCTACGGCCTCGCGAGGATAAACGCGGTAAGCGTGCCGCTCAATACATACCTGACGCCATATGAACTGGCAAAGATCTTCAGGGATTGCGGCCCAAAGGCGGTTATAACCACATATACGCTATATAAAAAGAAGATAGTTCCCATATTAAATAAAGATATATCAGTAATACTTACCAGCGAGCCTCTGGAATCCGTCAAGGATAATGTTTTTGAATTAAACGGTATCCTGGCGAAAAATACAGGCTCGGGCAAGCTCCCGCGTTTCAGCGCCAACAATAACCAGATAGCCACTATCAATTATACCTACCGCGGTACAGGAGAACCTCTTGGCGCGGTGCTTAGCCACGGCAATTACCATCACGGAGCCATAGGATACCTGCGGCTTACAAAGGTTGCCACGAGCCAGCGCGTGCTTTTGATCACACCCATGTCCCATATCTTCACGCTTATAAGCTGTGTTATTGTGCCTCTATTGCGCGGCTCCACAGTGGTCATAATGAAGACATTTATCCCGAGCCATATATTCAGGGCCATAGAAGAGCATAAGGTAGATTTTATCATAGCTGTCCCTACAATCTATGTGTTGCTTCTCAGGAATTATCATAAGGGCTCTTTTGACATATCCAGCCTTAAATACGGCATAACAGGAGGGAGTTATCTGCCCGAGGACGCGAATAGAGAGATCAAAAGGGAAATGGGCATAGAATTACTGCAGGGTTACGGCCTCACAGAGACAATGCCCATCACGTGTAATCCTTCTTCAAAAAATAAACCCGCGTCTCTCGGTGTGCCTGGCCATGAGGTAAAGGTCAGGATAGTTGACGGCGAGATCGTCATCGGCGGACCCACGGTCATGAAAGGTTATTACAATAAAGATTCGGAAAACGGCAGGTACCTGAAAGACGGCTGGTTTTACACAGGCGACTACGGGTATATAGACGAAGAAGGATATCTTTATTTCAAAGGCCTGAAAAAAGAGATAGTAAAGATAGGCGGCAATAACGTTGATCTGAATGAGGTAAAAAAGGTGCTGGGCTCATTTCCCGGCGCGAAAAGCGTCAAGCTGGAAACAGCGGAAGATGAGTTATGGGGCCAGAGGCTCCACGCTGAAGTGTCTGTTTCCTCCAAAGGGGATGTCACGGAAAAAGATATAAGGGCTTTCTGCGGAGAAAGAATGGCGTTATACAAAATACCAAAGAAGATAATCGTGAGCGTGAACTAAAATGGCTAATATATTCATAACAGGAGCGACAGGGTTTCTGGGCTGGGACATGGCAAAGGACCTATTGGAGGACAAGGGATCCAGGCTGTATCTTCTTGTCAGGGGAAAATCAGGCACGGCGCCGCAGGAACGGGTAAATAAGCTTATAAAAAAAGATTATAGCGGCGATGAGATCAAAGGCATCGCGGATAGGATAGAAGTCATAGAGGGGGATATTACAGGGCCGGGCCTGGGCATAGATAAAAAATTATCCAAAAGGCTTTATGAAGAAATAGACACTATCTATCATAGCGCCGCACTGTGCGAATTCGGCGTCAAGTGGGAAAGGATCGAAACGATAAATGTCGGAGGCACAAAAAACGTCCTGGAGTTCGCGAAAAAATGCGCTTCTCTTAAAAGATTTAACCATATAAGCACAGTTGCCCTGGCAGGTAATTTCAGGGGAGTTTTTTATGAAAGCTATCTGGACAAAGGCCAGAAGTTTAATAATACTTATGAGCGCAGTAAGTTCGAAACGGAAAAACTGGTCCACGCTTACGAGAAAGAAGGCCTCAACGCCTCGATATTCAGGCCCGGCATTATCACGGGAGATTACGTTACGGGCGAAACAGATAATTTCCAGATGTTCTACCAGTTCCTCCATATACTTTCGCTGGAGTTGTTCGATGAATTGCCTGTGAACAAGGATACTAAATATGGCTTCAGCCCGGTTGATTATGTGGCAAAAGCCATATGCCTTATCTCATCAGGCGCGGGAAGCGGCAAGACCTATCACATAACAAATCCAAACACTGTTTCTTTCCCATCTTTTTTAGACAAGGCCGCTTCTTATTTTGGCTTTAAAAAACCAGCATTGATACCGAAAGAAAAATACGATTTTGATAAACTTACAGGTTTCCGCAGGAAGCTCATAGATTTTTACATGCCCTACATGATACATGAGAAAATAGATTTTGATTTGACAAATTTTTCATCGGCTATAA
>JBAZEP010000077.1:0-3019 GCA_041653835.1 Candidatus Omnitrophota bacterium | reverse complement strand
GCTTGTGAAAATACACGAAATATTTCTGGTCGCCCCCTTCCCGCGAGTTCAGCTTCAAGATCGTCAACTGGCGCTGGCGGGTGCGGCCCTGGGAATCAGTGATCACCATAGTAGCTTTTGCCCTGCCGTCCTTGCCCTGATAATACGAGCGGTTATTGGCCCTGGAGACGATCTCATCCACGGCCGGCTCCTGGGCCAGCGCGCCGCCGGCGAAAAAAATAACCGCCAAAAAGATCAAAATATTCCGCATATCTCCTCCTATTTTTTGCATATATTCTGACGTGAAATAACCGCGCAAGTCCCGGATAAGACCGCCACGATAACGACGCAGATTACCGTGGTTATGTTCAGCCGCGCCAACTCATATCCTAAAAGCACGTACGCTACCGTAGAGGCGATGATAATCGACAGCAAAACGCATTTCCCGCAGGAACAGACCGCCTTTACCTTGGATTCTTCGAACGCCAGCCACGGGAATCCAGTGATGAGCGCCGGCAGCACCATAAGCGTAACGACGGTGGCCACGAGCATGATCATGAACATGAAAAACCCCACGGTGTTATACGGCACCAGCGGTGAAGCGAAAAGCGGGAGGAAACCAATGGATATCACCATCGCGTTTTTTATCAGCGCCCTCGCCGGAGAGCCGAACATCATCCTGGCAGTCCTGGGCCAGTTTTTAT
This sequence comes from Candidatus Omnitrophota bacterium, assembly GCA_041653835.1. GTDB lineage: Bacteria > Omnitrophota > Gorgyraeia > Gorgyraeales > Gorgyraeaceae > UBA10183. The sequence goes on along the minus strand of JBAZEP010000077.1, from coordinate 2,336 downwards.
TTTCCGCGTAAAGCATGCGGGCCCTCTCGACAAAATGAATGGCGAAATCAACAGCCAGGCCTAACGTCAGAGCGGATAGCACGGCGACCGGCATGTCATATTCTTTGCCAGTAAACCCGAGCAGGCTGTAAATAAATAATATGGTGACTGTAAGCGGAAGCATGGATAAAAGGCCTGTTATCGGAGATTTAAAAAGAGCGATCATCATAAAAAGAACTATGAGAAAGCTCCCGAGAAAATTTACCAGCATCCCCACGACCATCTTATCCTGCCATACCATGTTGATATACGTCAATCCCGCCCAGCGGTAAGACACCTCGAACGGCGCCGGATGCGCCTTGAAATATCCGTCAACCTGTTTAACCACCGCGGCCATCTGCTTGTTATCGCCCGAGGTCAGCTGCAGCCAGATATTGGCCTTGGAATAGTCCGGAGTGACAAAATGCCAGAGGTCGTCAGGCTTATGCGAGTTCTCGAACGATATAAGCGACTGGGCCACTGCCTGAGGCGTCGGCGGGATCACGCTGTTCTTTTTATCTCCGCCCAGCAACTCGTAATAAACTTTTTTGGTAACATCAGCCAAAGACGTGGACTTGCCGACTTTACCTTCTGAAAGCAAATAGTCCTGCAGTCTCTCAATGTAACGCAGCATTTCCGGCTCCTGAAAGACCTGCGCGTCTTTTTCCCCAGCTTCGAGCACCAGGTATGCGCTGTAGGTGCCTCCGAAGTGGGCATTCAGCACTTTGTCAGCCACGCGGATAGGATGCTTCCTGTTAAACCATTTGACGGGATTATCGTTGATCTGGATATGCGTTATCCCGTAGATAGAAAGCGCTACTACCGCTATAGAACCGAATAAAACCTGTTTCCAGCGCGTCACCGTGAATCTCCCCCAGGCCGCGAGCCCGCGGCTCAAAAGCCCCTGACCTATATCATCTTCCTCCGCGCCGAAATTAACCATTTTCTTCTCGTCAAGGAGTGAAACATACGCCGGGATCAAGAGCACGGTGAGAACCCACGCCAAAGCCACGCCGAATGCCACTGCTATGCCGAATACCTGGACCGGCGGTATAGGCGCGAACGACAGCGAGAAAAATCCCGCGACCGTTGTTAAAGACGTAAAAAGATTCGGGCGGTACAATTCTTTTAACACGTAAGTAATAGTTTTATTTTTATCTTTAAATACGCGGTATTTCTCAAAAAATTCATTCAAAATATGGATGGAATCCAGCACCGCTATCGGCAGGAGGAATATCGGGATCATCGAACTCATGATATGTAAGGGGAAACCCAATCCTACCATGAGGCCCATGGTAATGATGACCACGACCATGGCAAGCACCAGCGGCATTATCACGAGCGCCAGGTGTTTAAAAAACCACCACATGAGCAGGAATATCACCAGCACAGCCAACGGCGCGGAGATCCCCATCTGCCAGAACATCTCAACCCCAAACGCGTCCTCAGCCAGGGGCAGGCCTGTCAGGTGGTATTGCTCTACGCCGGGATATCTTTCAAGGATTTTTCTGATGGATTTCGAAACGCCGTAACTGAGCTTTTTCTCTTTGATCGGGACATAGATACAAAGCGCCTTGCCGTCGCGCGAGATGAGCGTGTCATAAAACATCGGGTTTTCAAGCGCGCGCGTTTTAATGCGCGAGGCATCTGCCGCGGTATAAGGAGGGTTGCCCATCAGCCAGCGAAAACTGATTGTTCCCTGGCTTACTTGCTCGATATCATCTTTATTGGCCAGGCTCATCAGCTCGTACGAAATAACGCCGTCTATATTTTTGATCTCATCGGTGATCTTATATACTTTTTCCAGGGTGGATGGGTTAAAAACCCCGTCCGCGTCTTTTTCATTGACCACGCCCAGCACAATATAGTCATAAATAGCAAATTCTTTTTTAACCTCGTGGTTGAATACGCGGACGAATTCTTTCTCCGGAAGCATGTTCTCCGGGTCAGTATCCACTTTTACGCGGGTAAACGCGGCAAGCGACGCCAATACAAGCGCCGCGGTTATAAAAAATATCAGCTTTGGTTTTTTAAGGGCGAACGCCACAAACTTATCTATCATGCGGCCTTTTACTCCTTATTCAAGATTTTCTTAATTATAGCACAAGTTTATTTCAAATATTTTTTATTTTAGTAGGTAAAGAGGTCTTTGAGTGAATAGCTTTTCCCGGCAGCATTATTCAACGCGTTGAGGACCTTTGATCGCGCGCGCTGAGTCAACCGCCTGCCTTTCATGGCCTTAGTAACCATTTTATGCGTGAGCTGCTCGTCTGAATGAGCGACAAGATCATGCGGCTTGAGTTCATTCATAGCCATGA
>JBAZEP010000076.1:0-3429 GCA_041653835.1 Candidatus Omnitrophota bacterium | reverse complement strand
CGCCTGGAATTCAAGTCGCCTGTTATATCGCCCATGAATTCTTCCGGGACAATAACATCCACATCCATGATAGGTTCCAGCAACACCGGATTAGCCTCCAGCACCCCTTTTCTCAGTGCCAGCGAACCTGCGATCTTAAACGCCATATCCGAAGAATCCACATCATGATATGAACCATCATAAACAGTGACCCTCATATCTACTATCTGATAACCGGCAAGCGCGCCCCTGGACATGGCCTCTACCACGCCTTTTTCAATCGAAGGTATGTAATTCTTGGGTATGACCCCGCCTACTATCTTATCCACGAATTCAAAACCTTTGCCTCTTTCAAGGGGTTCCAGTTGAAGCCAGCAATCCCCGTACTGGCCATGGCCGCCCGTCTGTCTTTTATATTTACCCTGCAGCTTTACCGTCTTCTTGATGGTCTCTTTATACGCTACCTTAGGGGTACCTTTTTCAACATCCACGCCGAATCTTTTCTTAAGGCGGTTGATCATAATATCCAGATGCAAGTCTCCCATGCCGGATATAATAAGTTCTTTTGTCTGCTCTTCTCTTTTGGTTTTAAACGTCTGATCCTCGTTGGTAAGCTTATGGAGCGCTATGGAGATCTTATCCTCGTCCGCCCTGGTTTTCGGCTTTATTGAAAATGATATTGCCGGCTCCGGGAATTCTATAGGGCTGAACACCACGGGATCTTTTTCAGTACATAACGAATCTCCCGTAAACGTCTCCTTTAATTTCGCCACAGCCACAATATCTCCCGCGATTACCTCGCTGATCGCCCTTTGTTCCTTGCCGAATACGCTCAAAAGATGGCCTATCCTCTCCGAAGTCCTCTTTGTGCAATTATAAAAAGATGTGTCTGATTTAAGCATACCCGTATATACCCTGAAAATGGTAAGCTGACCCACATACGGGTCGGAAACAGTCTTAAACACGAACCCGCTGAAATTCCCATTACCGTTGAGTTTCAACTCCTTGTCCTGATTCGTATCCGGATCTTTGGCGTTCCTGGGTTTAACGTCGGATGGCGACGGCAATATATCAAAGATACTTGACATAAGTTCCTTCACGCCTGTATTCAACGTGGCTGAGCCGCAATAAATAGGGAAAAGTTCTTTGCCTGAAACAGCTTTTTTAAACCCGTTCTTTATTTCCTCGGGCGTCAATTCTTTGCCTTCCAGGTATTTTTCCAGCAGTTCGTCATTTTTTTCAGCCACTGCCTCGATAAGGGAATTCCTCAATTCCTGGGCCTTTTCCTTATCCTCCCCGTTCAGCTTATCTATGGCCGCTTTATCTAAAAGATCCGCCACTCCTTTGAAATCCGGGCCGACCCCTATAGGCATATCGACCAAAACGCAGGACTTCCCGAACCTTTCTCTTATGGAATCCACTATCGCGTAAAAATTAACGTTCTCTTTGTCTAATTTATTTAAAAATATAACGCGGGCCAGGTCCATATCGCTCGCCATCGACCAGGTTTTTTCGGTCCCCACCTGGATCCCGTCATGAGCGTCCACGAGAAGCACGGCGCTGTCAACCGCGTTCAGCGCCGAAAGCACTTCGCCCATAAAATCAGCGTAACCGGGCGCGTCTATCATGTTTATCTTCTTATTATTATATTTGAAACTAAGGATACTCGCGCTTATTGAGACTTTTCTTTCTATCTCATCTTCGCTGTAATCGCTTACGGTTGTACCGTCATCTACCTTGCCAAAACGGTTAGAGGCCCCCGCGTTATACACTATCGCCTCTGCAAAACTCGTTTTACCGCTTCCTGCATGGGATATTAAAGCTATATTCCTTATATCTTTAATAGTATAATCCGCCAAGGTAAACCTCCTTGTTTTGGATTTTAATTATAACATAAACCCCTATCCCCGTAAAGGCATTTGTAGGGGCGAGCCTTGTGCCCGCCCTATCATTATTCAAGGCGCCCACAAGGGGCGCCCTACAATATTAGACACATCTGGGAGGCGAAATTCTTTCAAAAAAATTAAATTTTTAAAACCAAAATAAAAAAAGGGGCGAGATGATTAACATCTCGCCCCTTTAAATAATAACCGGAGCAACTACCTACTCTCCCATGCCGTTGCCAGCAGAGTACCATCGGCCTTGGAGGGCTTAACTTCCGTATTCGGAATGGGAACGGGTGTTTCCCCTCCAGTAATATCACTCCGGAATATCTTCATATTCCAAAATCAGCAATGCTTTGCGCTAAACCAGCAAATTAATAAGTGGTCAAGCCTTTCGGCAGATTAGTACCAGTCAGCTGAAACCCTTACGGGCCTTACACACCTGGCCTATCAAACTCGTAGTCTACAAGTTGCCTTATCTCCATAAAGGAGAGGGATACTTTATCTTAGGGGGGGCTTGGCGCTTATATGCATTCAGCGCTTATCCTTTCCGAACATAGCTACCCAGCAAATGCCACTGGCGTGACAACTGGAACACCATTGGTTCGTCTATCCCGGTCCTCTCGTACTAGGGACAGCTCCCTTCAAATATCCTGCGCATGTATCAGATAGAGACCGACAGTTTTGTTACTCCGCTTAAACCGGAGGGTTAGTCATTTCTGCTAACCTCTGCATGTCGCCATGCAGCTCGGACTGTATCTTTACCTTTCGGTAATCGGCGTACAGTCTCTGAAGATTCCGACAGAGAAATCACTTTTTCTAAACTTAATTTTCTATACTTACCATTATACATTGAAAATGCTAATCTTGTAAGATCAGCTAATCCTTCTTTTGTTAAATGTTTGCCTTTATCCATTGACCTGACGATATAAGCGAACTTCTTAAAGTCATCCATTTTTTGTGAAATTAATGGATATCTTTCAAAAAAAGGAATTATTTTTTCTAACAAGTCTTGTCGATTCCTAACGATATACACTTCTGTAATATCGCGAAGGCTCCCTGGATGATTTGGTTTAACATAACCGCATCCAAAGAAATCTCTAATCATTTGTAAAATTAGAGTTTTGTCTCTATGCTGCGAAACATGGAATTCAGGAATTAACTGAAATCCTTTCGGCAAATCGCTCCGCCTTTGTATTGCAACATGAAAACATCCTTCTCCATCAACAAAACCTGCTATATAATGGCTCAGACTCTCTATCGGCCTTTCCTGCTGATTTTCTGCACCCATCGCATTTTCACCTCCTCTAATATATAAGACACATTTCAGTCTAAAATTCTTTCAAAAATTTTGAAAAAATTTAATTAAAAGAGGTAGCGTGGGATACGCCAGACTTTCCAGCAATTAGCCAATTTTATAGACAGCTTGTTCGTTGAACTACTGTCTTACGACGTTCTGAACCCAGCTCACGTACCACTTTAACCGGCGAACAGCCGGACCCTTGGGAGCTTCTCCACCCCCAGGATGTGATGAGCCGACATCGAGGTGCCAAACCTTGCCGTCGAT
>JBAZEP010000075.1:449-3571 GCA_041653835.1 Candidatus Omnitrophota bacterium | reverse complement strand
TGGCTGTTTTCCTGCATTTTACTGGCGATACCAATTTGCTCTTCGCTGATTGTCGCGGTTGGTTCATTCCATCCTCCGCCTGACGATCCCCCGCCCCCACCTGTGGATCCGCCTCCGGACACACTGCCCAAAAGTCCCGATACGGCGGCCTTGACGCTTTGCTTTGCGCTGTTCAATCCGTTTATAAGGCTTTCTCCGAAGCTCAGCCCGGCATCTTGCCAGCCCGGAGCATAGGTATTCAAAAGCTTTATTATTGCATCCTGGTCTTTGCTTATTACAAGTTTCCGGGCTTCCGCCTGCAATGCTTCCTCGTCTGCCAGCGCCTGGTAATGTTCTTTTAATGCATCTTTTTCATTATTCAAGCCTTCAATCAGCAAATCATACTCAGCATCAACCGCTTCTTTTTGTAAATCATATGATTCCTGCAAAGCCTCTTCTTCGTTTTCGGCTTTTTCGCGTATATTTTCCATTTGTTGCTCAAGAAGTTTTATCTGTGCCTGCCTGCTGTCCAACAAGGCATCCCGCTCATGGTCAGCAATCTCCTTGTCAAGCTCTTCCTGCAAACCAATCTTGTCCTCATTGCTTTCGGCCTGCAGAATCTGTTCCCTCAGATCCGCTATTTTCTGCTGGTATTCCTGCTCTTCCAGTGCTTTATTTTCAGCGTCGGTCATGTTGTTTATTGCATCTATTTGTGTCTGCAGGCCACTGAGAGCGGATTCCTTCCCGGCGTTCAGAGCCTTGAGCTTTGCTTTGTACTCCGCGTCGTAAAGCTTTAATTTTTCGTCATGCGCTGTTTTTTCCCGGTCGAGGCTGTCGTCCAAAGCGTCCGTCTCGATTTTTTCCTGTGCGTCGTAGCGTTTGCGGAGGGCTTTTGTTATGGCAGCGCCGAAGGAATCAAGTTCACCTTTTAATTTTTCATAAGCCTCTTTTGCCTGTTTTGCAAGGTCCTCTGCAGATTTTTTTGCCCCAAGTTCAATTCCGTCACCTAGAGCGTCGGCAACAACTTCTCCGGATGTGGCATATTCCGGAGCTGTAGCTTTTATATCGGATGCTCCGCCTTCAAATTTGTTCTTTATTCCAGTAAAGGTATCTTTTATTGTATTGCCCATACCCTTGCCGAGTTCGGAAGCGGCCTGAGCCATTGTACCCCAGGCCTTTTTTGTTTCGCTCGCCATTATAGTTGTGTAGGATTTTGCATCCGAGAGATCTTTTTCGGCATTGGTTACCATGTTTTTCAAACCGCTGCGGAATCCGTCAACTTTTTCCTGGACTCCCTTGAAAGCATCGCCGATATATGGGATTTTTGAAAGCATCCCCATTAACCCGCTTAAAACACCTGCGACGCCGCCTACGACAAAATCCAATACTTTTGCAATCGCCAAACCCGTGCCCTTAAAAGCCAGATTTATGCCAGTCATGGCAGTAAAAAAAGCATATTTTATAACAGTCCACATGCTGGTGAAAAACGGCGGAACCTTATCCCAATTTTTTATAAGTAAATAAGCCGCTGCAGCAAGAGCGGCAACTACAGCAATAATAAGAAGTAAAACCGGACTTGATAATCCAAGTACGGCTGCAAATTTTCCAAAAACGCCTATCGCTCCACCGATACCCTTGACCAATGTTCCGAATCCGCCTGAAATTTTTCCCACAATCATGATTGCGGGACCTATTGCCGCGGCAAAAAGTGCAATCTTAATAATCATTTGCTGTGTTTCAGGACTGAGATTTTTAAATCCCTGCACCCATCCTTTTATTGTTTCCACCATTGGTTTTATTGCAATAATGGCTTGCTGTATAATGGGAATTAACGACATGCCAAATTCTATACCTAATTGCTGTGCTTCCTGCTTCATAATTCTGAGTTGATTTGTAGGACTATCAATAGTTCTCGCAAGGTCACCCTGGGCTTTTTTTGTTGCCTCCATGATTACGCCATATCGTGCCAGAATTTTTTGTTGTTCGTTAAGTTCTTGTCCTTGTTTTGCGATGCCATTCTTTAACGCATATGTCTTTACCGTAGTTTCATTAACTACAATACCGAGTCGTTTCAGCGGTTCAACTTCTCCGGATATACCGGCCTGTAATTTTTGAAACGCTTCTTCGGGTTTTAAATTATAAAACGAAGACATATCATAGGATAGTTGTGTAAGTCCTGTCGCCATATCATAGGAAGCTTTTGTGCCCATGCCCATAGAATCAAACATAACATTAAATGTGGCAACATTTTTTCTGACTTCATATTCGTTCAGACCAAGATTTGCCCGAAGATCTTCGGACCACTTTCTTGCGGCTCCGGCCATATCGCCCATGGAAACTTCAAACAAATTTTCGGATTCAATAGCTTCCATAGCCATTTTACCAGTAGCGGCACCAATAGCTATAATGGGAAGCGTGATGGCAGTGGTTAAGGTTTTTCCAACATCAACCATGGATTTTCCTGCTTTAATGAACATATCTCCCATTGTTCCGATGTTTTTACCGACCTTACTGGCCTTCTTATCAATTTCATCGAGCTTCTTATTAACATCCTCATCCTTCAGGAAGATACTTCCGAACAGTTTAAAAATTTCGATTTGGATTACCTCCCCTCTATCTGCCTTTTTATGTCGGCTGCTTCCGCAATCAAATCAGCGGCTGATTTTCTGCTGACAGGCAGCTGTACCTGGTTATGCCTGTCCCTGTAATCATCCCAGGATACAAAATTGTCCTTCCCGAAATGCGGATACAGCGATACCCAGGCTTGATACAGTCTTTCCTCCCGCCGTTTCTCCCGCGCTTTTGCATATAGTTCCAGCCCGTCAGGCAGGTTCATGCGCATGACAAAATCCACACTGTGGTAACGGCTCAACAGCAAATCGTACATCTCGATTTCGTCTATTTCACCGCTGATTTGAAAAAACTTATCAGACCGCCTGCGCTCTTTCCGAATTCCGTAAACATTTTGACCATGTCGTCAAGTTCCATTTTTTTAATATCGTCAACGGGCAATTGGGTCAGGCCGGCTATTAATTCAAATATTTCAGCTTCGGCCATATACAAATTAACTATGGCGGTGGCGCCAAATTCGGCGCCCATTTCCTCGGCAAGCTTTTCCTTCTCTTTTTTTTCTTTTTCGGTAT
>JBAZEP010000075.1:0-439 GCA_041653835.1 Candidatus Omnitrophota bacterium | reverse complement strand
CGCCCGGCATGGAGAACAGCCTTTTCAGGTCTTCTTTTACTTCCATTTTTTTCAGTATTTTTGAAAGCTTCGGCACGTCCCCGAATTCAAACTTTCTTATATTTATCTCCATATAACATATCCTCCTTAAAAATTATTGTAAAAAAGTAGGGAGGGGATTGCCCTCCCAGAAAAAATGATTAGGAGGAGGTGGAGGTGAAGATAACTTTCCATGGTTCCGTTGTCCGCTGTGATGATCCGTATGCTGCGGTAAAGTTAAGCTCTGCGACAATCTCGTCTTTGTCGGTAAGCGGCCAGCTTATATTTTCAAGATTGATTGCGTTCTGCAATTCAATGTAGGTCCTGGTCCCGCCCTTCGTGTAGCCGGTCCATGTCACAAAGGAATAATCAGCGGATGTGATGTTGCTGGATAATGGATTGCCCGTTACCGTACATGTCA
>JBAZEP010000074.1:0-3725 GCA_041653835.1 Candidatus Omnitrophota bacterium | reverse complement strand
CCATGCTCGGCTTGCCTTTTATTGTCTCCGCTTTATCATAAGCGTCCACCACTTCCTTGATGTTATGGCCGTCTATCTCTATGACCTCCCAGCCAAATGCCTGCCATTTTTCTTTCAGCGGCTCCAGACCTTTTACATCCTGGACCCTGCCGTCGATCTGGTATTTATTATAATCGACTATGCCGCATACGTTATCTAATTTATAATGGGCGCTTGTCAATGCCGCTTCCCATACCTGCCCCTCATCAAGCTCTCCGTCGCCCATCAGGCAATATACGCGCTTAGGGTCCTTATTAAGCCTGGCGCCTAACGCGAAACCATTAGCTATTGAAAGGCCCTGTCCGAGAGAACCGCTTGATGTTTCCACCCCGGGCAGGCCTCTTTGCGGATGGCCCTGCAGCCTGGTACCTATTTTTCTTAAGGTGCAGAGTTCTTCTTTTCCGAAAAAATTCATGTTCGCGAGGACCGCGTATAAAGCCGGGCAACCGTGCCCCTTCGAAAGCACGAAGATGTCACGCGTAGCGCACAGCGGCTTGTCAGGCTCGCACCTGAACTTATAGAAATACAACCCGACCAGAAGCTCTACCATCGAAAGCGACCCGCCTGTGTGGCCGCTCCCGGCGCAATTCAACATTTTCAATATAGCTATCCTTGTTTCTTTCACTATTCTTTTCAATTCATCAATATTGGGTTGTTTTGTCATGTGTCCTCTGTTCTATTTTAAACCGTCTATTTTATCCTTCACTTTTTTGTCTTCTTTCAGCCCAATTGATTTTGTCCAGGCCTCTTTTGCCTTGTCCGGCATGCCTGCTTTAAGATAAGCGTCCCCGAGATGGTCATAGACAACAGGGTCTTCGCCTATTATTTCCCCGGCCCTTTCAAGCTCTTTTACCGCTTCCCCGAACATTCCCTTTTTAAAATAGACCCATCCCAGGCTGTCTATGTAAGCGCCGTTCTCCGGGTTCAGCTCCAGCGCCTTTTTTATAAGCGCCTCCGCTTCGTCAAGTTCCCTGTTTTCTTCCGCGTATATATAACCCAGATAGTTCAATGCTTCCGGGTTTTCCGGGTCCAGTTCGATGGAGCGTTTCAGTTTTAGGATGGCTTTTTCTTTGTCACCTGTCTCTTCCAGCACCGCGCCAAGATAAAAATACGCCTTCGGGTTAAAAGGGTCCAGTTTGATACTTTTTTCATATTCACCGATAGCGGCGGTTTTATCCCCCTTTTCGGAATAGCAGAATGCGATGGCAAGATGCACATCAGCCTGTCGTTTGTCGAGATTCAACGAGCTTTTTAAAATAGCTATTGCCCTGTCTATCTTTTCGAGCGCGATATAAATATAGCTCAATTCTATATAAGCGTCCACATCATCCGGATCAACGCTTATTACTTTCTCGTATTGTTTTACCGCCTCTTCTTTCTCGTTCATCTCAAAATAAAGCCTTCCCAACTGGCGGTACACCCTGGTATTGCCCGGGTCAAGCTCAAGCGCCCTTTTATAACGCTCCAACGCCTGATCTTTCTTGTTCTGGATCTCGAAAAGCACCGCGAGGCCCAGATGGGCTTCGAGGTAATCCGGCTTCAAGTCAATCGCCCTGCTCAACGCCTGTACCGCGTCTTCCACCCTGCCAGAACGCGCGTAAACTATGCCGAGATTGAAAAATATGACCGGCGAATCTTTTTTTTCTTCTGCAAGGGTCTCATATATCCTGACCGCCCTCTCCATGTCCTGGCCGAGTATATAGAGATCCGCCAGGGACGTCAGTGTGCCAAGGTCATCCGGTTCCGATTTCAGGATATCCTCGTATTCTTTCGCCGCCTCATCGAATTTTTTCTGCGATGTGTATATAAGCGCCAGCAGAAACCTGGACTTGGCGTCTTCCGAATCCAGCTCCTTTGCTTTCTGGAGCGTCTTTATAGCAAGGTCCAGCTGTCCTGACTTTATATAGCTGGCGCCCAGCCTGTAATAAAGAGGCGCGGATCCCGGGTCCATCTCTATCGCCTTGATGTATTCCTCTATCGCTTCCCTGGTCCTGCCTTCATTGTCATATATCATGCCGGTCGAATAATGGGCATACGCCTTCGAGGACGGCAGCGGCGCGTATCGCTTTTCCGTCACTTCCGGTATTTTTACCTGGTGCCTCTTAACGGACTGGGATTTTTTTTTGACCTGCGCGGTAGACGCGCATCCTGCCAGATGGGCCGCGAATATGGCTAAAAAACCTAATGTGAGGAAATATCTTGGGGACATCATCACCGATGTAAATATTTAAGGTTGTACAAACAGCAGGGGAGGTTTAAACCTCCCCTGCTGTTCACTTACGCCTGCATATTACCACAATTTCTTTTTATGCCTGTCTCTTCGAAGCCTTTTTTTCCTTTTATGTCTCGCTATCTTTTTTCTTTTTCTTTTTCTTCCGCAAGGCATGTTTCTACCTCCCTGGTTAATATATCACTTTGTTCAGCGGATATTCTATTATACCCTGCGCCCCGTTCTGTTTGAGCTTGGGGATAAGGTTCCTTACTACGGATTCATCGATAATGGTCTCTATAGCGCACCACCCATCTTTTGAAAGGCGTGAGACCGTGGGATTTTTAATAGCCGGCAGTATAGATATTATTTTATCCACATTCTTTTCTTCCACGTTCATCTTGAGCCCCACCTTTTCTTCCGCGAGTATCGCCCCCTGCAAAAGAAGCGCTATATTCTCTATTTTTTGTTTCTTCCAGGGGTCCTTCCAGGACGCCTTGTTGGCCACTATCAAGGTGGTGGATTCGCATATGGTATCCACTATCCTGAGGTTATTGGCCCGGAGGCTCGCCCCTGTCTCTGTAAGTTCCACTATGCCGTCCACAAGACCCGCGCCGACCTTGGCCTCGGTCGCGCCCCAGCTGAATTCTATATCCACGTTCACTTTTTTCTTCTTAAAATATTCTTTTGTGGCGCTGACCAGTTCCGTAGCTACGCGCTTGCCCTCAAGGTCCTCTGGTTTTTTTATCTTGGAGTCGTTCGGGACAGCCAGTACCCACCTCACAGGCCTTAATCCCTGCTTGCCGTATATAAGTTCACAGACCTCCACGACATCCCTGCCGCTTTCTATTGTCCAGTCCCTGCCCGTGATCCCGCAATCGAGCGCGCCGTCCGCGACATATCTCGCCATCTCCTGCGCCCTTAAAAGGAACGGAGATATCTCCTCATCGTCTATGGAAGGGAAATAGCTTCTGGAACCTATACTTATAGTGAAACCCGCTTTTTTGAACATCCTGACAGTTGCTTCCTGCAGGCTTCCTTTTGGGACACCGAATTTAAGCTTCATATTAGACACCTTTTTTAGTTGTAGCAAAATTATTATACAAACTCGACGCGGGTTTGTAAAGAGGAAAGTTAGGCCGGGTTGATGGCAGGATTATATCCCGATTTGTGTTTCTTTTGTATAATTTATAAGCGTGTTCAGGTTATCTACAGAGATAGGCTCTTCATAACTGTCTTTCTTTGTTTTAACCGGTTTTATCTTAACGAGGTCCTGTTCTCCGGCCAGCGGCAACTCTATGATAAAAGTCGACCCTCTGTTCTGCCCCGAAGGCCTGGAAAATGCCTGGAAACCACCATTATTTATCATAGCGAGATAATCGTTCTCTGCCAGGCCAAAGCCTGTGCCGTCTTTTCTATACGACGCGTTAAGGCTGAAAATCACTTCGTAACTCCCGTCTTTCTCCTGTTTAGCGCT
>JBAZEP010000073.1:0-3950 GCA_041653835.1 Candidatus Omnitrophota bacterium | reverse complement strand
TTCCCGGTCAAGACAGTTTCCCAGTCTGAAAGGGCATATGAGCTCAATTTCCAGGCATCCTGCGTATTGCCAAGATGGCAGCTTAAACTTAAAAGGGCAGAAGAACTGAAATTTAATATTGTTATGTCGTACGCGGCATAAATCTATTGCGTGCAGTTTTTATTTAGAGTATAATCCGTCTTATGGAAATAATCGCGGGAGCGCTGGAATTATCAAGACTTAAAGAAATGGCTGCCAATGGGTTCGGCAGGCTGGTAAAAGCAGTTGTCGACATTGACAGGGAACTGCTCGCAGTCGATGCGGAATTGCATTCTGATCTGGAAGCGCTCCTTCTGGAAAACGGCTCAAAACAAAAAAGTCTCTGGGGTATCAATCTTTATCCGGAGATGGAGGGCGGGGAAGATTTTATCGAGTTCGATTCTGTAATAAATATGCGTCCGTCCGAGAACAACAGAAGCCGTGGCATAGAAAATAAAGATACTCGCGAAAAAATAATAGAAATTGTCAATAAAAGGATCAAAAGTGTATCAGCATAAAAGTTTAGCAGATGGCCGATGGAAGCAATTATTGTTTGTAGAACAAATGGCAAATATCGGAAGCGAAGTCGAGCGCGCGCTTAATTGGAAAGCCAGGCATAAATCTGATTATAGCAGGGAGGCATTTGAGCGCTCTCTCGAGTTAATAGATTTGACCCTCGACAGCCTGAAAAAGTTTAGCCGTCTTAAAGAAGTTGCCCGTATGCGAGAAGCTATCGTGGATTACTTTACCGGGACAAACCAGTTCAAGTTTACGGATGAGGCTCTAAAGAGTTATTTTTTAAATTTTGCCTTTGCCGCACGCAAGAGCCATTAAAATAACAAGTTAAGAAAAATCTTGACATAAAAACCCTCCATTTGATATAATATCCTACAATATTAATAGATATTTCAAGCAGGCCATGGGAGAATGTGGCCTTTTTATGTTCACTATTAAAAAAGACTTTTAAATAGTTTAAATTATGGGCAAAATTAATAAAATAACTAATATAACCTTAATATTCATGATAATAAGCGCTGTATTTTTGCAGATCGCAGGCGCAGATAATGGAGTCTGCCTAAGGAATCCTGTAGGGATCAAAAGCGATAGAATAAAAACATCTTTAGAAATTACCGAAGCGTTAAATGGCGGAAGAGAGAAGGTCATAGAACTTGCCGATAAATGGTCTTTAAGCGGAAAATATAATCAGGTCGAACAATTATTGGCATCGGTTGAATATAAAGACGCGGATATAACCGAGTATTCATCAAGAAACCAAAAGAAAATAGAAGCATTGAAACAATGCCATGAGCTAAAGAAGAAAGGTTTTGACCCTGTTATCGTGCCTGATGGAAAAGGAGGATTTTTTGTCGATACCCTGGGATTTGAGGGAAAATGGATATTGCAGAACAGATCATCTGAAAAGTTGGACAACGGTTATTTGCTGAGGCTTTTGAAGTCTGTTTCTGTAGCGGCAAACGAGATAAAAGAAACGGGTTTTTCTTTCGGGAAGGTGTATATAATTGACGAAATAAAAGATGCGTCTTCCGGGCTCCCCCAGGATATAGCGGTATCACTACGAGGTAGACATGAAGTTTATGTTTACGTATCTCCGGGTTTTGTAAAAAATGACAGACTGCGGCAAAGAAAAATTCTAAAAGATATTTTAATAAATAAGAAGTTTAGCGTACAAAAAGCGCCTCCAAAAACAACAGATATTAAGAGCGAAGACCGGAAAAAGCCTGCCGGGCCGGTGCAATTAGTAAGCTTAAATATGGCGTCTGATATCGCCATAAATCTTTTAGGGCAGCTATTAGAGAAGAAGAAATTCAATGTATCCCTGAATTTCATGGAAAATGAGCGGTATGACGAGATATTGTCCCAACGCGCCGTAGGAAGATCCAATCGTCAATTAGAGTCCAATGAAGACATATTGGAAGCTTATGGCAGGGAATTTGAAGAAGTCGTTGGAAAAATGGCGGGAACAGGTTCGAAGATAATCTGCGTTTCCGTAACCACGCCAATGATAGATAAAGCCAATTTACTTATCAGCGCTATAAAGAAAAAAATACCGGACGCTATTATAATTATTGGGGGGCCTTGCACCAAAACTCCTGAACAATTGGCGGCGCTGATGCCCGGAGCGGATGTATTAATAAGAGGCGAAGCGGATGATATTTTCCCAAAAGTGATAGGCATACTTAAGGGCCATGCGGGATCTGAAGACCTGTCAGAAAAGCAAGTTAAGCGGATAATGTCGCTTGATGGCGGCATCTTTGTCAAGGCGGGCTCAACCTTTATAGTAAACGAGCTGCGGAAAACAAACGTAGCTGAGAATTTCCGCCTGGCCGAACCCAGGGACAGGAAAAGAGACAAAACTCTTTTCACTAGCAGAGGATGTCCGTATAACTGTTCATTCTGCAATTTGATCTTCGGCCGCCGTTTCAGGGCGGTTCCCAATGCCGAAATAATTAACTGGCTTATAAAACGCTTAGCGCTGGAATTTCCTGATAAACAGCCCGCCGCTATAGAAGAGTTGGTAAATAAAGGCGAAAACCTGTTCCAATACGGCCTGAACCTGCCTCTCCGTATCGAGATATGGGATGATAATTTCTTTTTTGACAAAGAAAGGATAAAAGACCTCAGAAAAAGGATAAATGATCTGGGGCTGGATAAATATTTTGATTTTTCCATAGAAGGCGCCTCAACAAGGGCTTTTTATAAAAATGGCGGCATAGACCGGGAATTGGCGGATGAGCTCTGGGAAGCGGGTTTCAGGGAAATAAAGTTCGGAACGGACGGCCTTTCGAACGCTGTCTTATCCCAAAACAACAAAGGATATACTTTCGACCAGGTCGTGGCCTTGAATAAATATCTCAGGGAAAAGGGCTTTTTTGTAAGGCATAACCTGATCTATACTACGCCCCAGACTACCCGCCAGGAATTCTTTGAAAATATGTTTTTGCAGGTTGTTTTCCCAAAGGCAGGCATTGGGGCCGAAAACCCGGGCATTTTAGGAGACCAGGCAACGCGTTTTAATGAGCTGGATGTATTGAATTTTTCTGAGGCTTATGAATGGGACTTGCGTTACTTAAATGACGATGCGACATATTTGGATAGAAGCGAATATCTTGTCCCGCGCCAGGATGAATACGCGTACAGAAAATTCACGCCTTTTAATATAGCGGATCGTACTGTCGAAACTATAGTAGAGAGTATGGTAAGAAACTCCGGCATGGAGCGCAAAGGTTATTTTTCCCAGGTCAATCTTTCCGATGAGCGTGTTGATAGTATGCTTGATGAATGGAGAAACAGCGGCAACAGTGAACTGGACGCACTCTCGCAGATAATCTCAAAAATGCGCCGTGAAACTAAAAAAGACATAATAGAGATAGGGCAGGATCTTCACAGGCAAATGCACGAATTCGGGATATTTTCCTATTTCGAGTATTTTGAAAAAATTTACAAAAAACATCAAAATATTTCCGGTTTGGAGGTGAAGGATGTTACAACAGTGAAAGAATGCCTGACCCTGGCCAAGGGATATATAGAAAAAGGTCTGCAAGGTAAAGCCGCTAAAGAATTGCAGAAAGCGGAAACGCTTGAGCCGGGTAATGTTGAAATCTATTATGCCGAGGCGGCTTTGATGGTCATTATGCGGAATTATGCCGATGCCATAACAGTGATTTCAGACAGCATGAAGGCATGCGGTGTTGATATTCCTGTTTACTTTTCAGACAGGAGCTCCAGATGGACTTCACTTATAGGACACAAATTGATCGTTGAATTTATGGGAGAAAACAGCGGGAATTATGAAAAACGATTATATGAACCTAGAGGAATGGGCCTCCAGACAGAAAAATCATCGAAAGATTTTGCGAAGAATATTGACATAATCATGCACAATATAAACGAATATGTAAATTATTTTACCA
>JBAZEP010000072.1:0-3993 GCA_041653835.1 Candidatus Omnitrophota bacterium | reverse complement strand
AACCCTTTGATCAACTCCTCTACGCCTCCTATCTCTTCTTTTTGCATCCGTATTAATTCTTTTCTGACAATAAAAATCGCGTCCGCGTCAAATTCAGCAGGAGAAATATCCGCATATTTTTTGTCTATCTCTTCCATGGACATCGGCGCCATATCGCTCGCAAGTCCTTTTTCTTGAAATTCCAGCAGCTTTTTTCTTGTATCTTCCATGTTTTTTGACCATGCCACAATCGTCCGGCCTACGATCTTCGTAAGCAATAATACTTTATACGCGGCTACAGCTTCTCTTGTTTCGCCTCTTAAAATATAATATCTGGCAAGACCGGTCAGTTTCCATTCATCAAGAAACCTTTTGCCAATTTTTTCGGTATAATCATTTATTTCGCCATACCCAAATTTGCCGGTCAACGCGTGTTCATCTCCCTGTCCGAATTCTGAAATTTCTCCGGGCCCGGTCCTTTCTTTTAGCCATTTCAATACCTCGTTCTTTATGTTGTAAGTGGCTTCTATCTCCCGGGTACTATATTTTGACGAAAATCTTGTTATGGCGCTTATAACTATCTTCCTCAAAAAGTCTCCCAGCGCTTCATGTTCATTCTTATATTCAAAATCAAACAATTCTTTATTTTCTTTAAGAAAATTTACGCCCCGTTCCTCAGGGCTTTTCAAGAAAGTATAAAGCTCATAAAAAACCAGAGGCGTGAAATTCTTCATCCATTCGGCCTTGTCAGGATTATAGAGCAAATACCTGGCCTCGGGGCTCAATGCCTCTAATCCTCTTTCTTTGACATCCCACAGATGCTCGATGTCGCGCTGGTCCTGTTGTAAAATAATCTCATTGCCGGACCTTTTCGGCTCAATGCGTTTAACAGTGCCATTCTCGCCTATCAATACCAGGGTAGGAGGTTTATCCGTAAAAAATATGCCCTGCGTAACGACCCCTTCTATGCCCCTGAGTTCATTCGCTGTTTCAGGCGGATTTTTCAGCATCCCTGAGAAATTAGCGTTTATTATAAGCCTGTCTTCTCCGTTGTCAGGCCTGAATAAACTTCCGTCTTCGTTTGTTTTGAATTTAAACTCCGTGACGCCCAGCGCCTTTAATCTTTCTATCACTGTGTCTTTTTGGTTCTCTTTAATATCTATCGGCAGGAAGAATTTTCCGAGTTCAGGTACCAGTTTTTTGCTTTCCGCTATTATGATGATTTTTTCCGCCTTATCTAAAACCTCGAGTTCTCTTGTTAAACATCCGCCGCCGCCTTTAATGCAATATCCCTCAGGCGAAACTTCGTCAGCGCCATCCAGGGAAAGATCTATTCTTAGATCACTCTGTACTTCAGAGAGTACTTTAAGCCCTTTTTCTTCGAGAATAGCGGTGCTCTTGTCGGAAGCGGATATTACAACTATTCTATCGCTTAAGCCAAGTTTAGACACCTCGTCAATCGCATGGTCCCAGATATTAGTCCCCCCGCCTATCCCCAACACAAATGGGTGTTCAGGTGTGCTTTCCTTATCCAAAACCATCTCGCGTACAATTTTAGCGGCTTCTATCGAAGCCAATCTCTTCTCTTTTTCATAATCTTTTATGAGCATTTCAACTCTTTCGATATTTAAAGGGATCCTCAAGCAAAAAGAATAGGCAGTATCCTGGCACAAAAACACCCCTATTATCATAACTATTAAAGTGATAGTGGTTATTCTATATATTTTTTTCATAATTAATCTCTTTAAAAAGTCCTTCATATCAGCGGACATAAAAAGGCCATATTCTCCCATGGCCTTGTGTTATTTTAAGTTACGAATATAATATCAAATCATGCCTATAGAGTCAATAAATTTTTCTTACGTTCACACCGATTTTTATTCGTACTGTCCAGGCAGGCCTGAGGCACATTAGAACGTTTCGCCATCGTTGGTCCTTAGATAAAGCGCGCAAGGAGTTACGGCGAGGTTTTTATACTGTCAAGACTGCCTTCAGTATAAAAAACGAGCCGTAAACCGTAGCGCGCGGCGAAATCAGTTCAGTGCCGAAGACCTGCCTGGACAGAGCGAGCAGGGCTGGGACGGCGTAAAGCATTAGATTTATAGGATTTTGTTGATGCCTTCGCGGATCTGGCGGGAGGATTCTTTGAATGCCTGGTTTTCTTTTGGGGTCAGCTCTATTTCCGTTATCTTTTCAATGCCGGATGAGCCCAGCACAACAGGGACGCCTATATAGACATCCTTTTCCCCATACTGGCCTTCGAGGTACGCGCTGGCGCACATGGCTCTTTTCTCGTCTTTTATTATTGCCTTGAGCATGAAAAATACCGACGCTGACGGCGCGAAATAAGCGCTTCCTGTGCCGAGGTGCTTCACTATCTCGGCCCCGCGGTTTCTGGCGAGCTCGGCTGCCTCGGAAAATGTCTCTTCCGAAATGCTCTTTGATCTGTTTACCGGGACCATTGTGTCCCCGTGGCTCCCCATCATTAAAACATCGTCGGGATTTACGTTCCTGTTCCTTTCCCTGATAATATTCACGAAACGCGCCGTATCCAGTACCCCCGCCATGCCAATGACTTTTCCGGGATCAAATCCCGTTGTTTTCATGACAAGATAACTCATCGCATCCAGCGGATTCGTAACAACTATAACTATAGCGGAAGGGCTGTATTTTTTGACATGCGATGATACGCTTTTTATTATTTCCGAATTCTTTTTGAGCAGGTCGTCGCGTGACATGCCCGGCTTTCTCGCGAGGCCCGCTGTAATGACGACTATGCTCGAGCCTTCCATGTCCTTGAAATCTTCCGTGCCTGTTATGCGGACACACGAACCGAATACAGGCCTCGCGTCCGAGATGTCCAGCGCCTTGCCTTTTGCCATGCCGGGCACAATGTCCAGCAGGACTACGTCCGCGAGATCAGCATCTATGACCCTGGAGGCGATCATTGCCCCGACATTACCCGCGCCTATAATGGATATCTTCATTTCAGCCTTGCTATTATCGCGTCCGCCATCTGGCTCGTGCCGGCGGCGGTCGGGTCATTGCGGTCTTTTTTTAGATCATAAGTAACATGTTTGCCTTCGGCTATGATCTCTCTTACCGCGTTTTCCAGCCTGTCCGCGGCTTCTTCTTCACCCAAATAGCGCAGCATCAATACCCCCGAGAGGATCATCGCGGTAGGATTTACTTTATCCAGACCTGCGTACTTAGGTGCGCTGCCGTGGACAGCCTCGAACAACGCCATGCTGTCCCCTATATTAGCCCCAGGGGCTATTCCAAGCCCGCCTATCAACCCGGCGCACAGATCGGATAATATGTCGCCGTACAGGTTAGGCAGGACAAGCACGTCATAAAGTTCGGGTTTCTGGACCAGCTGCATGCACATATTGTCCACTATCCTGTCCTCAAACTCTATCCTGCCTTTATATTGCTCCGCAACTTCTCTAGCGCATTTCAAAAAAAGGCCGTCGGTCTCTTTCATTATGTTCGCCTTATGGACAGCTGTAACCTTGCGCCTGCTATTTTTAACGGCGTAATCAAAAGCGAATTTCACTATCCTCTTCGACGCTGATATGGAGATAGGCTTGATGCCTATGGCGGAGTCTTTTTTTATGGCTATGCCGCTGAGTTCCTCCAGGTTCTTTATGACATCCCCTGTCCGTTCAAGCCCCTGGCCG
Source organism: Candidatus Omnitrophota bacterium (assembly GCA_041653835.1). Lineage (GTDB taxonomy): Bacteria > Omnitrophota > Gorgyraeia > Gorgyraeales > Gorgyraeaceae > UBA10183. The sequence goes on along the minus strand of JBAZEP010000072.1, from coordinate 334 downwards.
AACTCGATGCCCGCGTACAGGTCTTCCGTGTTTTCCCTCACAACCACAAGGTCTATATCCGAATATCTTGTTTTCACGCCTTTCATCAGCTTGCACGGCCTTAAACACGCGTATAGATCAAGCGCCTTCCTAAGCTGGACATTCACTGACCTGAAACCTTTGCCTACAGGCGTTATAATAGGACCTTTTATGGCGACCTTGTTTTTCCTCACGGAATCCAATACCTGGACAGGCAGGACAGTGCCGTATTTGGCGATAGCCTCTTCGCCCGCTATCTGTTCTTCCCATGCTATCTTGACGCCGGTGGCGTCAATGCACCTCTTAGCAGCCAGGC
>JBAZEP010000071.1:0-4279 GCA_041653835.1 Candidatus Omnitrophota bacterium | reverse complement strand
GGCGCCAGGCCCGCCTTTGTGCCATATCCCACGATGATGAATAAAAACGCTATCTTTACCAGGTTTTTATCCATGTAGCCGCTTACCGAAACCATGTCGATCCAGTCGAGGCTCTTCACGCCCGCTACGGAAGAGGCGTAATAAAAAATTATGGTGCCGAAAAGCGCGAAAATTATACCCACAGAACAGATCATGATATACTTCCATGCCGCTTCGATGGATGGTTTGGTGTTATAGAATCCCACGAGGAACGCCGACGCGAGTGTGGTCATCTCTATCGCCACCCAGACGAGCGCGAGGTTCTTTACCATGGGCACGAAAAACATGGAAAGAGAGAACACGTTGAAAAACGTGTAATACGCCCTGGCCTTGTTTTCCGTGATGGTCCCGTTCGCTATGTCCCGCCTGATATAATCCACCGAGAACAGCGCCGAGGCGAACGTGACTATCGAGATGGTAAATATAAAAAACACACTCAGGGCGTCTATGTAAAAAATATCGAATAACGGGGCCGGCGCGCCGGGTTTTAAAATAAGCCCGAGGGAACATAACAATACGATAAAATAACCCGCGGCGTTTATCCTTCCGAGTGTCCCGGGCTTTTTGACGATCCAGGGCAAAACAGCCAATATAAAAGGTATGATAAGTATGGGCAAAATAATCATTCTATCTCTTCAGGACGTTAAGCCTGCTTACATCGATATGCGTGAATAATTTGTTTATTTTATATATAAAAACCCCGAAAATAATAACGCTCACGAATACATCCATGAATATCGCTATCTCCACGAAAAAAGGCATGCCCCCGGAAACCGCGGACGCCGCCAGGAATAACCCGTTTTCCATTACAAGAAAACCTATTACCTGGCTGAGCGCCTTCATCCTGAAGATCATCAGGAAAAGCCCTATCATGGTCACCGAAAGCGACACGCAGAAAGAAAGCGCCTGTTCCTCCGCCCCGAACGCTATAACGCGCGTCGTAAATATATAGGACAGGTACGTTAAAAATACGGCTATCAAAAGAGAGACAAGCGGGTTCAGGAACAGCCCTATGCCCTCTTCCATTTTCATCTTTCTTGCCATGCCCGACAGGAAATTCGGTATCAGTATCACTTTTACGAGCAGCAAAAGCCCCGCGACAACATATAATCCCGGGCTTTTTTCCTGCGCCGCCATGAATAAAGTCGCCAGGAATAAAAACAAAGACTGCAGCCTGAATGAAGATATAAGGGACCGCATTCTCTTAGCCGCCGTCATTGAAAATGACATTATGATTATGCCGAATAAAAATATATGCATCATGCCCCCATTATCGATATGACTACGGCTGCCAGGCCCGCCACAAAAGAGAACGCCAGAAAATCAACCGCCCTAAAGAGCCTCATTTTAGCCATGCTTACCTCGATAAACCCGACCAGCGCTCCGATGCCGAGTATTTTCAGAATATATATAACGATGGTAAAAGCCATATTCCCTCCCTGGATGCCTATAGGGAATACTACATTGGCTATGAGGGAAAAGAAAACTATCTGCTTTATATGCGACGCGAGTTCTATAAAACCGAGCGAACGGCCTGAATATTCCAGCACCATCGCCTCATGGATCATGGTAAGTTCAAGATGCGTTTCCTGGTTATCCACAGGTATACGAGAGGTCTCGGCGAGCGCTACCATTAAAAGCGAGATCCCGGCAACGATAGAAGAAAGTTTTATCGCGCCGATGCCGGATATCGCCCCGAGGTCCGTAGTGCCCGCGTTCAGGGAGACCGCCAGGATAGATATTATCGCGGCGGGCTCTGCCAGGCTTGAAAGGAACATCTCCCTGGATGAACCCATGCCGCCGAAAGCGCTTCCCGCGTCAAGCGCGGCCAACGCGAGAAAAAATCTCCCGAGCGCGAATATGAATATTATCAGGATAAAATCCCCTATATAGCCTCTGGACGAGCCCGCCGTAAATACAGGGGTCAATAACGCCGCGAGGATAGCCGAGGCAAGGATTATGGAAGGGGCTGCCCTGAAAATCCAGGATGTCTCTTTGGAAACCACCTCTTCTTTATAAAAAAGCTTTATTAGGTTATGGTACGGCTGGAAAATGCCCGGGCCTTTCCTCATCCTCAGGTTATTTTTTATTTTGGCGATCACGCCGCTGACCAGCGGCGCGGTTATGATTATAAATAATGTTTCCATATTTAAAATTTGTTCATAAAGATAATGAGTAAAAGTATCGTGATAAAAATATACGAGATATATAGATGAATACTTCCCGGCTGAAGCCTTCTCATGAATTTCGCGGACCTGACTATGCCCCAGATCAAAGGGTGATATATGTATTTCTTGAATACCGGCGTCGTGAATGTTTCGTATTTGAACGATCTTAAATAATAAGACGAGACCCGGAGTTTTTCTATTTTCCTGTAGGGCATCAGGAAAAAATTAAACGCTATCCTGAACGGTTTCGAAAACCCGGTGGCGGTATATTCATTCCTCGGTTCCAGCTTATAATAACCGCAGTCCCACGTGTTATATCTCCTGGCATTGCCCGTCCTGAACCCGAAATACACCCCGGCTGTTACGCCAGCCAGAATAAGTGCTATCAAGGGCGTTGAAAGATGGATGCTCGAGACCGGCCCGGGCAGGAACATCAGATTATTCATGCCGAACTTTATCGAGTTTATATCCAGGTTTGCGGCGCACGCTGCCACGCGGCCCAATAATTTGAACACGATACCCGCTCCGAGGCCGAGCGCGGTGCAAAGGAATACCAGGAAAAGCATGCCCGCCATCATCGAGGCCGGGGCTTCACGCGCCGCATCCACTTTTTTACTCCTCGGCATTGCCAGGAAGACCATGCCGAACACCTTTACAAAACACGCCGCGGCGAGCCCGCCCGTCAATGCCAGGACAGCCCCGCACAAACCGAAAAATATCCTTTCTCCCGCCATGTAACCTGTAAGGCTCCCCGCGAAAAACGCCTGTAAAGTCAACCACTCGCTCACAAAACCGTTCAGCGGAGGGAGCGCGGATATCGCCATCGCTCCCACGAGGAAGGCGAAAGCCGTTACAGGCATTTTTTTTATCAGGCCTCCCATTTTTTCGATATCCCTCGTTCCTGTGGCGCTGTAAACGCTTCCCGCGCATAAAAACAGCAGGGCCTTGAAAACCGCGTGATTGATCAGATGATATAACCCGGCTATAAGGCTGAAGACCGCCAGGCCGTTCATATTCAGTTTTAAAAATACCATGGAACACCCCACGCCCAGGAGTATTATGCCTATATTTTCTACGCTGTGATAGGCGAGGAGTTTTTTTATGTCGTGTTCCATCAGCGCGTATACGACACCCGCGAGGCATGATACACCCGCGAGCGCCAGGACCAGATTTCCCCACCAGACAGAATCAACCCCGAGCGTGAAAATAATAAACCTTATAATCCCGTAAATGCCTGTTTTGATCATGACCCCGGACATGATGCTCGATATATGGCTAGGCGCCTGGGGATGAGCGTAAGGAAGCCAGACATGCAGCGGCACAATGCCGGCCTTTGTCCCGAACCCCGCCAGGAGGAATAAAAACACCATATTTTTCACGCCCGGCGGCATTAAAACGCATGCGTTCTTCAGCGCCTGAAAATCGAACGAGTTCGTGTAGTTATACATGATCAAAAACCCCGCCGCGATGAACGCGGTACCGACATGCGTCATTATGAGATATATCATCCCCGCTTTGACGGACTTCTCCTCCCCCGAGTCGAATACCACAAAAAAATAAGACACAAGCGACATGATCTCCCACGCTATGAGGAATATAAGCGCGTTGCCGCAGGCAACCACAGCCGCCATAGAAGCGATGAACGCCGCCAGGAGAAACCAGTTATATATTATCTTTCCTTTGGAATACTTTTTATTAAGGTAACCTATCGAATATACCGCTGAGGGAAGGCATACCGCGAGAATGACAAAAAGGAAGAAAATTGAAAGAGGATCAAATAAAAATAGTGATTTGATATCAAAAAGCTTTTCCATGGTAATAAAATATGGTTATTTTAGTCCCGCGACTGCTTATTGTCAAAGGAAATCATAAGAGAAATAAACTATGCCGTCGGGATCCAGGGATTCGATGATATTTTCCTGCTCGGAGAGGAGCTGCGGGGAGTCTTTCATCAGGAAATTAGCTATACCTATATAAACCTTGCCTTTGCCGCGGTGCGCCAGCGCGGATATGGTAACTTCCTTTGCCTGCCGGTTATTCTTAGTATAGTTCATAAGCACCACATAATCCAC
>JBAZEP010000070.1:0-4362 GCA_041653835.1 Candidatus Omnitrophota bacterium | reverse complement strand
TAAGCTCTATATTTATTTCTGTTTATTAAGGACCTTGAGGAAAGCCTTTACTACAGCGGGATCGAACTGACTGCCTGCGCCCTCTACTAATTCCTGCCTGATCTTTTCGGAAGACAGCGCCTTTCTGTAAGGCCTGTCCGAAACCATCGATTCATACGCGTCCACCACGGAAAGTATCCTGGCCCCTAAAGGGATCTTTTCTTTTCTCAGGCCCGAAGGATAGCCTTTGCCGTCATATCTTTCATGATGATGGAGTATTATCGGGGCCAGGTCGTCCAGGAAACCAATTTGCTCTACTATGCCCGAGCCGACTACCGGGTGCATAGCCATTATCTTCCATTCTTCCCTGGAAAGCTTGGAAGGCTTCCTCAGTATGCCCACATCTATCCCTATTTTGCCTATATCATGCAAAAGCCCGGCGTATTTCAACACCTCTTTCTGTTCCTCGGTAAGGCAAAGGGCCGAGGCGATATCCATACAATGTTCCATTACCCGCTCGGAATGTCCGAATGTCTGGCTGTCTTTGGCGTCTATAATATTCGAAAGCGTCCTGATAGTGTTCAGGTAGCCTGTCTGCGCTTGTTCAAAAAGCCTTGCGTTTTCAATGGCTATGGCTGCCTGGCTGGCGAACATCGTTAAAAGCTTTACATCGTCAGGCGTATATTGGCCTATTTTCGTATTATAAATGCTCAGGACGCCTATTATCTTATCCTTCTGCACAAGGGGAACAGTAACCAGCGACCTCAACCCTTTCTCCGTCACATAGTTCGGATATTTATAATACCTGTCTTTCCTGAGGTCATTTATAATATAGGGTTTGCCGTTCTTTACGACCCTGCCCGCTATGCTCTCGCCTACCCTGAGGCTCTTTTTGATCTTTTGGAATTTTTTATTATTAAAACCATATGAAGACCTTAGCAGCAGCTCGTGGCCTGATTTATCCAGAAGCCTGAGGGAACAGGCTGACGCGTTGGTTATCTTCGCGGCTTTTTTCGTTATAAGCGCCAGGACTTCGTCAAGATGAAGGGTGGATGTTATGAACTTTCCCACCTCATAAAGCGCGGAAAATTCTTTTATCTTTTTTTCGAGGTCTTCTTTGAACGGGTTTTTTTCTTTTTGCTTTCGCGGCATAATTTGACCCTGGGGGCGTCGCCCCACAAGCCCTCCAGGTTATAGAACGTTCTTGATTCTCCGTAAAATATATGCGCTACGACATCGTAGGCGTCGAGCAACGCCCAAATGCCCTCTCTGTAACCTTCTATCCGGGAAACGCGTTCTTGTTTTTCAGACAGGCCTGTTTCTATATTTTCTGCTATTGTTTGGCACCGCTTTGTCGAGGATGCGCTCGCTATGACAAAAAAATCCGTGACATTGGACATTTTCCTCATATCCAATATTACGATATCCTCCGCCAGCTTTTGTTTCGCGAGCTCCGCGACAAGCAGTGCTTTTTCTCTAGATTTCACGAACTAGGCTATTTTTACTTTCCTAAGATACAAAACATGCTCGTACCGCAGGTAGGGCATTTGCCCTTCATCGCTTTTCTTTTGTTCTTCATCGTGACTTCTTTAGCGTCTTTCATTTCCCTCTTCGACTTGCATTTCACACAATAACCCTGTGCCATCGCATCCTCCTTTTTATAATAATGACGTTTGACCTTAAACGAGATAAATGTAGCACAATAAAGCGGAATTGTCAAATATATAATTTATTTTCGCGTATATAGTCCTCCACTTTTTGAGGAACAATTCCCCTTAAAGGCCTTCCTTTTCTTATGCTATTACGTGCGCTTGTAGCGGAGATATTTTTTGCCCCTACCTTAAGAAATGCAAATCCTTCGGGGATCCTGCCGGCTTTAAATCCCGGCCTTTCAACGATCACGAATTCGCACAGCGTCAGGATCTCTTCCATGTCCTTCCACTTATATAACTCCCTCAGGGAATCCGAACCTGTTATAAAAAAGAGCGCTGTCCTGGCGCCGAATCTTTTCCTCAAACGCCTCAATGTTTCCACGGAATACGACCTACCCTTTCTCTTTATCTCCATATCAGACACCCTGAATCCCCTGTGTCCGCCTATGGCAAGCTTGAGCATGGCGTATCTGTGCCTGGCAGGAGTTACCTTGGCACCCTTTTTATGAGGCGGGATATACGAGGGGATAAATATTATCCAGGAAAGCTTTAATTTCCTGCTGACTCTTTCCGCCAGGTAAATATGGCCATTATGCACCGGATCGAATGTCCCGCCTAAAATACCTATCCGCATCTCACACCGCCTAATGTTACATTCTGACAGTGTCACAATGTAACATTGTTCTTATATTGAATGTATAGCCTTGTTATGAATCGCTTCTGATGCTTCGCATATTATCTCGGAAAACGTGGGATGCGCGTGGATTACGCTTGCCAATTTCTCCGAAGTAACGCCGAATTGAACACACGGCGAGATCTCGGCTATAAGCTCTGCGGCGTGCGGCCCGATAATCTGGGCGCCGAGTATTTTATCGTTTTTCGAGTCTGTCACAAGCTTCACAAAACCATCTGTCTCCCCTGAAACATGGGACTTGCCTATGGCGGAGAACAGGAATTTCCTTGTTTTTATGTCCCTATTCCCGGCTTTGGCTGTCCTTTCATTTAAACCTACGCTCGCTATTTCAGGGTTTGTAAAGATACAGCTTGGTACAACATTATAATCAACAGGATAGCTGCTGCCCCGCAAGCCCTCCACAACAGATATGCCTTCTTTCGAGGCAAGATGCGCCAGGAGCATCCCTCCTTTTACATCGCCCGCGGCATAAATATTTTTGATATTGGTCCTGAAAGAGCTATCTACCTTTATCCAGCCCCTGTTCGTTTCTATGCCCAATTCTTCTGTGCCCATGTCTTTTGAATTAGGAGAGCGGCCCACGCATATAAGGGCTTTGTCGCCTTTATCTATTTTATCTATCTTTGTATTTGTTAATACCTTGATGCCCCTTCTTTTGAAGACCTGCTCTATCTTACGCGCTATTTCCTCATCCTCATTAGGCAGGAGCTGGCTCATTGCCTCGATTATCGTTATCTCAGAGCCGAACGCCCTGAATATAGACGCGAATTCGCAGCCTATTACACCTCCTCCTACAATAACAAGGCTTTTAGGCACAGCTTTAAATTCCAGGACATCTGTGCTGGACAGGATATCAATGTGGTCAAAAGGAATGCCAGGCAGTTCAAAAGGCACTGAGCCCGTTGCTATGAGAACATTTTCGGTTTCTATTTCTTTATCGCCTGCTTTTATACGGCCAGGCCCCGCGATCTCAGCTTTTTCTTTTATTATCTCAAGCTTTCTCGCCTTTAGAAGCATTTCCACGCCCGAGGAAAGCTTTTTTACTATATTCTGTTTTCTTTCGTTTACTTTCGTGAAATCCAGCGCAAAATCCTTTACCTCTATCCCGAATTCAGAGGCACGCTGGATATTATAAAGCGCTAAGGCCGAGGCTGAAAGCGCCTTTGTAGGTATACACCCCCAATTAAGGCATACCCCGCCTATCCTGTCTTTTTCAAAAATGCACGTCTTGAGTCCCAACTGCGCCGCCCTGATACCTGCCACATAACCGCACGGCCCTGAACCTATTATCGCCAAATCATATCTAATCATATTTTATTATTATAATGCAGGCGGGATACAAGCACAAGTAAATTTGAGCGTTAAGGCGACAAAAGTGACAGCGTCACAATTGTCGCCTTAGAGATGGGTTACTATTCAATCCTGAAACCGCGCTGGAAGAAAGGTTCCTGGTTTCCAGATAGGCTATGATCTGGTCTAATTTTGCGGTTTCGCTTTGTATAAAATCACAGTACTCTTTTAATATTGCTTCAGAGACATTCCAGAATTTCCCGTTATCGTCAAGAACTATATTCGCGAATGCCCTCCTGTTCTTGTCGTCGGAATTCAGCCATTTAGTCTTCGCGAATTCGCGGGCTTTTTCTTTATTCGAAAAAAATATGACTTCATCCAGAAAGTTTTGCATAATAGATCTTGATTCCTTCAGGTATTTCAGAGTCTCTCCGCCTTCATACCAGGGTGTCCATGCCATAGGCTTTATTAAATTTTCCAGGAAAAAATGCTGCGCCGCGTAATTATAAACTTCGGCAGGCATCATGTCAGCCCACAGAGGACTCAATTTGGCATGATAGAAGTTTTTAATAGCCGGGTATATCTTCTTTATCTCTTCTTTACAGACCCCATCCATATTCAACCCTTTGATCAACTCCTCTACGCCTCCTATCTCTTCTTTTTGCATCCGTATTAATTCTTTTCTGACAATAAAAATCGCGTCCGCGTCAAATTCAGCAGGAGAAATATCCGCATATTTTTTGTCTA
>JBAZEP010000069.1:0-4424 GCA_041653835.1 Candidatus Omnitrophota bacterium | reverse complement strand
CCAGCGCCTGGACAGCGTCTGTATGAAAATATATCTTATTCGCGCGCGCTATCCTGGCGATTTCTTTTACAGGTTGTATAGTACCTGTCTCGTTATTCGCGAGCATAACGGATATAAGTATCGTATCCTTTCGTATGGAGTCTTTTAATTTATTGATATCTACCACGCCGAATTTATCCACGGGAAGATACGTGACATCGAAACCGAAATCCTTTTCTATAAACCTGCACGGTTCCAGTACCGCCAGGTGCTCGATAGAAGAAGTTATGACATGCCTGCCTTTATTGAGATTCGCCAGGGCAACGCCTTTTATGGCAAGGTTATTTGCTTCAGTGCCGCCTGACGTAAATATGATATCCGCGGCCTCTGTGCCGAGCGCGTTACCTATGGTTTCCCTCGCTTTATCCACGGCGTGCCTCGCCTTCTGGCCCATTGAATAGATACTGGACGCGTTACCGTATTCTTCCGTAAAATACGGCGCCATTGCCTCCATCACTTCCTTGCGCACAGGCGTCGTAGCGTTATGATCAAGATATATTTGTTTCATATTTTCTCCTTCACGTCTATTCTAGGGAACAAAGGCGCTCCCTTGTTAATCCTGGTGCCGGGTTTCAATAAGCCCCATTTTAAATCACCGAGGCTTCTTCTTTCCATATCTCCGATACCGAGTTGACCCGCTATTTTAAGCGACGTCTCGGGCATGAACGGCATGAGCGCCAGCGAAACCATCCTCAGGACTTCGCACAGGTCATACATCATGTCCTTTAATTCATCCTCTTTGCCGGCTTTCGAAAGTTTCCACGGTGCTTTCTGCTCTATGAATTTATTGGCGGTATTTATCACGCCCCATATCGCGGCAAGGGAGAGGCTAAAATCCAGGTTATCCATGCCTTTTTCGATTTCCAAGGCCATCATGCCGGATTTATCTATGAGCGCTTTTGTGATATCATCTGAACCGGTTATTGCCGTCCTCTCCGGCACAATACCGGAAAAATATTTCTCCACCATAGACAATGTCCTGTGCAAAAGGTTGCCGAGGTCGTTTGCCAGGTCGCTGTTGATCCTTGTGACCAGCGCCTCTTCCGAAAACGAGCCGTCCGCGCCGAACTGCACTTCTTTCAGGAGAAAATACCTGTACGCGTCCACGCCAAATTTATCCACCATCTCGATCGGGTTAACTACATTGCCCTTGGACTTAGACATCTTGTCCCCGCCTATCTTCCACCAGCCATGCGCGAATATCTTCTTAGGCGGTTCCAGCCCGGCTGCGTGGAGCATGATAGGCCAGTTGACCGCGTGCATCCTGAGGATATCTTTGCCCATGACCTGTACGTCCGCCGGCCAGAATTTTTTAAATCTTTCGGGATCATCCCCGTAGCCGCAGACAGTTATATAATTCAGCAGCGCGTCGAACCAGACATACGTAACATGGTCTTTGCTGAAAGGTATTTCTATGCCCCACGAAAGCCTGGATTTCGGCCTGGATACGCAGAGGTCATTCAATGGATTTTTCAAAAATCCCAGGACCTCGTTGCGCCGCATCGCGGGTAATATGAAATCATCGTGCGCTTCTATATATTTTATGAGCCAATCCTGATATTTCGAAAGTTTGAAAAAGTAATTCTTCTCCTTTATATATTCAACCTTCCTGCCGCAATCCGGGCAATTCCCTTCCACTAACTGCGATTCGAGCCAGAAACTTTCGCAGGGCGTGCAATACCAGCCGCTGTATTCGCCCTCGTACAAATCTCCGTTCTTATGGAACATTTCCAGCACACTATTTACCACCTTTTCGTGCCGCGGCTCGGTAGTGCGTATGAAATCGGTATAACCTATGCCTAATTTTTCCCACAACCCTAAGAATACCGGCACTATCGTATCCACGAACTCTTTCGGCTCCATGCCCTTTGCCTCTGCCGCGTCTTTTATCTTCTGTCCATGTTCGTCCGTACCAGTCGCGAATAAAACCTCATCTCCGGTAAGGCGCTTATACCTGGTAAGGGTATCGCAGGCTATGTTCGTGTAGGAATGCCCTATGTGAGGGGCGCTGTTCACGTAATATAACGGCGTTGTAATGTAAAATTTTGACATGATTTATTTTTTTGTAGGGGACGGTCGCGACCGTCCCCTACTTATTAAAATCCAGTTCTATCTGTTTCCCATCCTCGAATTCCACGAGCGCTTTTCGTTTTAACGCGTTTACGCTCAGGACTTTTGCTTTTCCTTCGGGCAAGGTTATCTTTTCGCCTTCCCTTGGCAGGCCTTTAAGGTATTTTTTATAATTCTCGTATTCGTAAGAAAGACAGCACATGAGCCTGCCGCACACGCCGGAGATCTTAGTGGGGTTCAGGGACAAATTCTGCTCTTTTGCCATCCTTATCGTTACCGCGTCGAAACCTCTCAGGAAATTAGCGCAGCACAGCGGCCGTCCGCAGTGGCCGAAACCGCCTATCATCTTTGCCTCGTCCCTCACGCCTATCTGTTTCAACTCTATGCGGACCTTGAAGATATGCGCAAGGTCTTTGACCAATTCTCTGAAATCTACTCTGTCCTCGGAAGTAAAATAAAAAATCAGCTTTGTCCCGTCGAACGAATATTCGGCGTCGATAAGTTTCATGTCCAGTTTGCGTTCCTGTATTTTCTTCAAACATATCTGGAAGGCGTCTTTGGTGCGCTTCTTGTTCTCATTTATCTGGTTTATGTCTTCCCTGGTAGCGACACGTACTATTTTTTTCAGGGGGCCTTTCAGTTCTCCCTCGGGAAGTTTTTCCAGTATATTCATGACCTGCGCGTAATCCTGGCCCCGTTCCGCGTCTATTATCACGTAATCGCCCGTCTTTACCGTAAGGCCGTTCGCGTCATACAGCGCTATATTGCCCGACTCCCTTATCCTGACCTCTATAATTCCATGCATATCTATCGCCTTTCTAGCTCGAGCGCCATGTTAAAAAGCGCTGTCTTTGGATTAACGTTCCTCCTCAAATAATTCATGGTTTTCATGACGCTCGAAATATCCTTGCCGAGCTTATCCGCGGAAAACCTGGCTGAATAAGAAAATATCTCTTCTATCCTGTCCACGTTCAGGAACAGGTCCTTATCATCCGTAAATTTAGATACCAGTAAGTCCCTGTACCAGGATAAAAGCATCTTTAAAGAACCCTCAAGATCTGCGTATTTTTTCTCGTCGCATACCTCTTCCCTGAATATCGCCCTTTTCCTGAAGAAAAAATCATTGAGCATCTTATCCCTCTCCCTGATCCCGTCGCTGTCCTTGAAAGACATTGCCCTGCCCGGACTGCCGAGCGCCATATGCGAGAACAGGACCGACTCAGCCTCTTCAAAACCGCGCTTTTCCATGAGAAGTTTCTGTATCTGCGCCTGTCCAAGGAGATTAAATTTAACGGCCTTGCACCTGGAGAGCGCAGTGGGCAAAATGCCGGAAACGCGTGAAGTAGTCAATATGAATACCTGGTTCTCCCGCGGTTCTTCGAGGATCTTCAGGAGCGCGTTCTGCGATTCCTCGTTCATGTGCTCGGCGTTGACTATTATAAAGATCTTTTTTCCTGCCTCGTACGGTTTCAGGCCGGCCTGATAAATTATGTCCCTTATTTTATCTATCTTGATAAAGGCTGATCCTTTTTCCGCTTGTATTATAAATACGTCTGGGTGGTTCGAAGAATTTATCTTATTGCACGATGCGCACTCCCCGCAAGCCTCCGCACCTTTTTTTTCGCAATTAAGCGCCCTGGCGAATTCCATGGCAGTGGTGCGTTTGCCCACGCCTTTCGGCCCGATAAAAATATACGAACCGCACGGCCTGCCTTCGCTTATTACCGCGCGCAAAAATTTTACTGCCCTCTCCTGCCCTATGATATCCCTGAATGACACGCGCCATCCTGTCTAATGTCACATTTAAGACACTGTCTTAAATGTGACATTACGTATGAAAGATTGTACGTCTTTTATATCCGCCGTAGCGGATACGACCTTGACCCGGCCTGGTTCTTTCTTCGCGATAGAAAGATAGCCTCTCCTTACTTTATTATGATAAAGAAGGGATTTCCGCTCCATCCTGTCTTTCGCCCTGCCCGCCCTTAAAAGCCCGGCCTTCGCGCTTATATCCAGTAAAAACGTGATATCGGGCTTCAGGCCTTTTGTAACAATACCAGCTATATTATTTATAACTTTCAGATCCATGCCCCCGGCGTAGCCCTGGTAAGCGAGGGTAGCGTCATTGAACCTGTCGCAGACCACGATCTTTCCCTGTTTGAGCGCTGGGAGGATTTTTTCTTTCACTATCTGGGCCCTTGCCGCCATATAAAGAAGCATCTCGCAAGCCGTGTCCATGCCCTTATTTTTAGGATCTAAAAGGATATTACGTATTTTTTCACTGATCACAACTCCGCCAGGCTCGCGGGTATGCA
>JBAZEP010000068.1:0-4534 GCA_041653835.1 Candidatus Omnitrophota bacterium | reverse complement strand
CATTAACCAAAAATTTTAACAAAGACGAAAAATTATTTATATTTTTTAAAAAAATTCCTTAGCTCCTGCGCGAAAATAGAATTTGCTATCTCATTAGGGTGCTGGTCGAACGGTAATATCCATAAACTGATGTCCTCATAGCCGGCAACGCTGGCGGTGAGATCCAGATATTTTATTCCATATTCATCTAATAATCTTTTTATCCTGTTATAAACAGGCCTGAAAGTTTCTTCCCGTAGATCGGCCAATATAGGCAGTATCACAACAGCAAAATCGACGCCCAGTCGTTTCGTTTCCCTGTCCATTTGTTTTATGGCATCCATATTCTGCACAAAATAATCGCTGTTCAACATTGATGGATCAAGCAATTTTTCTATATTTTCCCGCCAGCTTTTTTCTTTTTCCAGTCTCTTTAAAATAAAATCCGCCAATTTGGATTTGTTCCTTATCCGGGTTTCGTATCCATGGATATCGCAGATTACATAGCTTGTGGGAAATTTCAACAGGTCATTCAGGTGCATGCCGTATAAAAGCATATTATGCCGGATCATACCCCTTTTTTTTATGTAGTTTTCCAGGCATGCCCTGGAATCCGCGGCAGGAAAAGAAAAATTTATAAAATCGTATTTCAACCCGTCTTCGCGCAGTAAGGCTTGCGTTTTATATATATACGTGTCCTCGTAACGAAGGCCGAATCCTAATGTAAAAGAATCCCCGATTACAAATATCTTTTTATCGCCTCTTATTTCCTGGTTTTGAGGTTTTATCCAGCGGGCTCCGAATTGATTAAAATTATACTTTATGATACCGCTCCCTTTTTTATAATATTTCCTGTTATCGCGATCAACCGGATATATCTCGCAATAAGAATGGAAAGGGACCCCGTATTTAAATTCTCCTAAAAATTTTGTATACCTGTATGGGTTATTGATATGTGTGTATTTGTCGGGAAATACGCGCAACATGATTTCTAAAATAGCGATTATTAAAAAGATGCCCGCGATGACTATCGATATATTTACCACTATTCTCTTGCCGCTCTTTTTCATGTTTATATTATAGCGCCGTTAAGATTGGATGGATTAATTTATTTTTTATCGTACAGGTATCTTAGAGGTATTATGTGGCGCGCCCACCCCGGTTCGAACGGGGAACCTACGGCTTCGTAGGCCGGCACTCTATCCAGTTGAGCTATGGGCGCGACAAATGAGAGCGGAATTCCGGCCATGGAAAATTTTTACCCGGGCAGTCTGTTTTGGCGCCGTCCACCTGGCCATGGCCCAGTATATGAGAATCCGGTATATCGTAATATTTTTTGAGTATATCGACCAGGTACGCGAGGGAATCCATCTGATCTTTGGAAACCTTTTCATCGTTAAAATTCCCTACCAGGCAAATGCCTATGGCCTTGTAATTCATCCCGTCGGCTTTACAATGCGCGCCGTATTCCTGGTGAAGCCACCTGGGAGACACCTCTATATGCCCCTCTTTTGTGTCGCCTGTGCCGTTATCTATCACAAAATGATACCCCAGCCCTTTCCAGAGCCTTTTATGGGAATGCGTGTAATCGAAAGACAGGGCATTTCCTACATCGGTGGCACTGTGATGGATGATTATATATGTCCACATATCATTCGGATATAAGGGTATTACGGATCTCATGGGCGCGGCATTGGGAATAATAAGCCTCTGGCCTTTTCCAAGCTGGGTGGCGTCGCTTAAATTATTTACCCTCACGATATCCTCCATGGGGATATCATACATCTTGCTTATGCGCCAGACTGTTTCGCCTGGCCCAACTTCATGTACCACATCCTGCCTGGACACCCGGGAGGCAACCCCTGCCCCGGGAGACAGAGTGCCCGATCCAGCGGGATAAGACTCTTTTACCGGTGCCCTCGCGCAAGCCGCCAGGCATAACGCCATGAATAAAGATGTAAAGACGATTTTATTTTTCATGTCTTCCTGCCAGTTTTCTTAAAGGTACTATGCTTACACCCTCTTTCTCTATCTCGGGTATGCTCTCTTTTATGACATCAAGCGTAAGTTTTTTATCGTGGCCTATCGCGATCGCGCTGCCTCTTGTCTTGGCTATATTTATAAGTTCTCTTATCTGTTTCTTTATATATGCCCTGTACTGCTTTTCTTCTTTTTTCTGCGCGAGGTCTAAAAATACGCTTCTCTCGGCATATCTCACTCCTATCTTCCTGCAGATGCTCCCGCATACGGAAACCGGCGTGGTCCTCGAATCTAAAAAAAACAAACCCCTTTTCTTCAGTTCACCTAATATAGTCCTCATGGTCTCCCTGTTTTCCGTCGCGCGCGAACCCTGGTGATTGGAGACCCCTATGATGCCGGGAACACTCTCGATATCATTCTCCAGGATAGCTATCACCCTCTTTTTGTCCATGTTGCGCCTTATGGTATCGCGTTCCTGGGATTTCCCGCTCTTTGATTCCAACGGAAGATGCAACAGTATATCGTAGCCCCGGCTGTGTTCCCTCGCCCTCTTGCTTATCTCTTCGGAGTAGCGCAGATGCGGCAGGACCGCCAGCGTAACAGGCCTGTCTATCTCAAAAAGTTCATCCATGTTATTAAGGCTGTAACCCCAGTCATCCAGCACAAACGCCACCTGGGCGCCGCTTTTGACAGGCGCTTTATATAGTATAATGACGAAAAAGATTATTGCAACTGCCAGGATTAAAAACGCGGGAAAGTTATTGTTGGATGAGCGGCGTTTCACTTTATTATTGTTTCAGCGCGGCATACTGCTTTTCTATATAATGATGGATGCCCGCCCATTCTTTCTCGGGAGGATTGATGAAAGAGACGCCTACCCTGCGCCTTAAAACATTCCAGGAGTTCTTCTGCCACGCGATATTGCCCTCGACCCTTACAGGCGACATTGAAGCCGGCGTCAATATGCTGAAATTCAGTTTTCCCTGTAATTTTCTCAATCTATCGCACTCAAAGCTCATGCCGCCATAACCTATATCAAGCGGGATAAGCCTGGTGCTTGCCTTTGCCTTCTCTGGCTCCAGCTTTATGCAGATATTCTTATCATTAAGCGGCAGAAGATCATGGCGCCACCATTTTCTGTGCTCGCGGCCGGTAGAAGGTTCGGCTGTTCGAGTATTTACGAGTCTATCGATCAGGTTTTTCCATTCCGTAGGCCTGAACCATAGGATATACGCGCCTATCAATAGAACCGCGAAAAACCACCTTAAGTCCCCGTTTACGGGCATAGCGCTGTTTACCGCGTTGGAGACCGGGGCATCATACATCCTGTTTACCTGCGCCAATAGATCATCCACTGCCTTATCCCTAGCGCTGAGCGCCCACGCGTTTATGGCCTGTATACAGTTATGGGCAAAAATACCCAGGAAAACTATTATCCTTGTTTTCATTATAATGCCCCTCCCTGCCTGATATTTATTTCACTGTATCGTTCACTTCTATTTCCGCGGGCGCCAAAGCGTCTCCCGGGAGTACCATCGCGGCGGAGATCTTCTCCTGGACTTTTACGATCTCGGCATTTGCCACGAAGCCGTCGCCCCTATAAATAGAAAACCTGTCCCCATTCTTCAGATTATTCAGAGAGCCCATGTTTATAACTATAAGGTCGTTCTGCTTGTCAACGGCAAGGACCTTACCCTCTGTTTCCAATAACGAGGATATGACTATCTTTTCCAGTTCAACCGGCTTTTTAGGGGTTACGGACGCTATCCTTTTGCCGGAACGCTCGAGGTTTTCGGCGAGTTTCAGGTTTATCGCCTTCTCTTTAGAAAGGCTCGCGGAGAGATGGGCTATAGTCCCGTCTTTCTCCTGGAGTTTTTTGCCCATACCCGCCAGCAGATCATTGTTTTCCTTAATCACCAGGTTGAACATTTTTTCCGATGCCATCCTGATGCTTTTTTCACCTTGCAGCTGCATGAAAAATCCTATTGCCAAAGCTAAGGATGCCACAAAACCGATTACCAGGAACGCCTGCGTTTTTTTCATAGGGCCTCCGAATTTTGTGAAACAAAATTCGTCCCGAGTCCGCCTTGCCGCCTTTGGCTGCAGGCGAGACGAGGGACCCTTATTATCTATATATCTCTATACCTTTTTATTTTAAATTATTTTTGGATAAAAATAAAGCATTATTTTAATTTTTCATCGTTAGAGGATGGAGGTTTTCTAAGATGAGTCCTCGCGCTGCGCAGTTTTTCCAGGTACCTGTTCTTTTCGAACGCCGAAGACCATTCTCTCATGATGGCCCACCCGCCGAAACGCACCCAGCGGTTACGCCAGGGCCTGTACCATCTTCGCCATCCTGCCTTGATATTATGCAGAAAAAATATCATGGCGGGGAAAGAAGACACGCTCAGGGCAAGCATAAATACATTCTTGAACTGGTAAAACTTCCCCATGATCTTTTTAGCGGCTGCCTGCATATCTTCAGGGCTCATGGGTTCATCCGGCTCGAAAAGAGAGAAATTACCGTCGTAATACTCCCAGCCTATATCTTCTATCGGGTATATCCTATTATGTT
>JBAZEP010000067.1:0-4747 GCA_041653835.1 Candidatus Omnitrophota bacterium | reverse complement strand
AATAGTGGAGTTAGGAAAAACAACTTGTAAATCAAAACAGCCATTGTGCGGCACATGCCCCCTAAAAGGTATGCGAAGGAGACAAAATGCCAGAAGAAAAAAAGCAGCAGGAAGAAGCTAAGAAAGCACCGGAGGCGATAGAAAAACCCACCAATTGCATGAAATGCAATAAGCGCCTAAAAAGAAAAGCATGGTATTATAAAAACAACGGTTATTATTGTTCTAAAGGCTGCTGGCAGCAGGCGGTCGAGGCGGCAGCGAAGAAAAAAGAAAAGGAAGCCCAAAAGACTTAACCTTTACGCTAATCACTAGCCACTAATATGTTAGAACGCCGTAAAAATATAAGGGCAAAAAAGAATATCCCTCTCAAACTCGCGGACACCGCTTTTGACATCATAACGGAAACCGTGGATATAAGTTCGTCCGGCATTTACTGCAGGGCTACCAGGAACCTGGAGCCCATGTCAAAGATAGAGGTGGTGCTCCTTGTCCCAGGAAAAGACCACGACAGTCCGACGAAAAGGATAAAATGCAAAGGTGTAGTGGTCAGGTCCGAACCTACCATAATAAAGGACTCGGACAGGGCCCATTATAATATCGCCATCTTTTTCACTGATATTTCCAAAAAAGACCAAAGAATAGCCGAAGAATACATAGCCTCCGGCACCACCGACCCCGCGGAAATACAGATAAGCGGATAATCTATGAAAACAAGCGCCGTAAAGATAGAAAAATCCCCTGAAGATAATATAATAATAGGCCAATCCCATTTTATAAAGACCGTAGAGGACATATACGAGGCCATGGTCAATTCCGTACCCGGTATAAAATTCGGTATCGCGTTCTGCGAATCTTCCGGGCCGTGTCTCGTGAGAAGCGAAGGGACTGACGAAAGATTGCGGGGGCTCGCTGAAAAAAACGCGCTTAATATAGGCGCGGGCCATTCTTTCATCATAATCATGCGGGGCGCTTACCCTATAAACGTGCTGAAAGCCGTCAAGGAAGTGCCCGAGGTCTGCGCCATATATTGCGCGACGGCAAATGACGTGGAATTGATCGTAGCGGAAACTGAACAGGCAAGGGGCATCATGGGAGTTATAGATGGTTTGAGGCCGAAGGGCATAGAAACGGAAAAAGACATACGGGAAAGAAAAAGCCTCTTGCGTAAAATAGGATATAAGTTATAGGCATAGATGGGAAAGGCTAAAAAAACAAGAAGCGTAAAACTCATCGTAGGAATGCTGACCAGGAACCAAAAACTCTTCGACAGGGCCGAAGAGTTTTTTATTAAAAAATTCGGCCCCCTGGACTATGAAAGCCCAGCGCTCCCTTTCAACTATACGGATTACTATAAAAAAGAGATGGGCGGCCCCCTGAAAAGAAAATTCATCTCCTTCAAAAAGAACATCTCCCCTCAGGATATCGCGAAGATAAAGATATTCTCCAACTCTATCGAGAAAAAATTCAGCGCAGATAAAAAAAGGCGGATAAACATCGACCCGGGCTATATTTCAGACTCTAAACTCGTCCTTGCCACCACAAAAGATTACTTTCACAGGATATATTTACAGAACGGGATATTCGCGGAAGTCACGCTCAGATGGAGAAGAGGCGGTTTTGAACCTTTTGAATGGACATATCCGGATTACAGGAGCGCAGAATATACGGGTATCTTGAACCACATAAGGAACATTTATCAATCCCATGCGAGATAGCGCCAAACAATATTCCACGATAAAACACAGGATAGCGCTGGCAAACATTTTTATGGCTCCGGCAATGTTATGGCTCTTCCTGTCCACCGGCATAGCGTCTTATTTCAAAAACACGGCCCAGGGGGTTTTTTACCATGACTACGCAAGCCTGGCTATATTTTATGTCCTTACAGCCTCGCTCTTTTACGTCATAAGCCTGCCGCTGGAGTTTTATTCCGGATTCACGCTTGAACACAGGTTTTCTCTTTCGAATCAGGCATTAAAAGGCTGGCTGGCCAGGGAAGCCAAGAAAAACCTTGTCACCTTTGCCATAAGCCTGCCGCTTGTCATGATATTGTACGCGTTTTTAAAATCCCGTCCCTTTGACTGGTGGCTATGGACCGCTGTTGTATGGTTTCTTGTCTCGATCATGCTGGCAAAATTAGCGCCCATCATAATAGTACCTATTTTTTACAAATATTCTCCCATAAAAGACGCGGCGTTGAAGGAGAGGATGAACAGGCTTATCGCGAAAACCGGGTTTAAAACCGGAGGTGTGTATGAACTGGATATGAGCAAGGATACAAAGAAGGCCAATGCGGCGCTTCTCGGCATGGGTAAGCAAAAAAGGATAGTGCTCTGCGATACGCTCATTTCGAATTTTAGCCCGGAAGAGATAGAATCCGTGATGGCCCACGAACTGGGACACCACAAGCTTAACCACATCTGGAAACTCGTAATATCCGGAGGTATCTTTACGCTGATAACGTTCTTTCTCGCTAACGAGCTATTCCTGAAATTACACGGCTTCTTCGGGTACCGTTCGCTCTATGATTACGAATCGCTTATATTAATAGGTTTCGCGGTATCGGTTTTTAACGCGTTTCTTGCGCCGTTGGCAAACGCCTTCTCAAGGCGGCTTGAAAAAGACGCCGACGAGTTCTCCATAAAAATTACGGGCGACGCCAGCGCCTTTATATCCGCGATGAAAAAACTGGGTGAACAAAATCTGGCGGACGCGGAGCCGGGCAAATTTTATGAAATACTGCTCTACGACCACCCGCCAATATCAAGGAGGATCGCTCTTGCAGAATCGCTCAAAAGCAGAACCTAAGGCAATGCATAGCAAGGTGTATTTAAAAAGGCTTCCGGATTGGTCCGATGAGCGGAAAATAAACGAAGCGGTCCTATGCGCATGGCAGCGCCTTGAAGCCATGTTCGACTTTGCGGACAAAAACGCCTTTACCGCTATAAAATTGACGTTCGGGGAAGAAGGCGCGGACGGGTATATAAGGCCGGGCTGGCTTGCGGATTTTTTAGGACTGCTTAAACAAAAGACGGAAAATCTTTTTTTCGCGGAAACAAATACCCTTTACAGAGAAAAAAGGTCCAACTCCGTAGGACACCTGCGCGTTGCCAGCAGCCACGGCTACAGCCTTGATAAAACCGGGATACCCGTGATAATAGCGGATGGCCTGACAGGCAGGGACGGCCAGAATATACCGATACGCGGAGACCATTTCGAGAACGTCAAGATAGCGAGGGGGATATGCGAAACAGATAACCTTATATGTATCTCCCACGTGACAGGGCATATGCAGTCGGGATTCGCGGGAGCGCTGAAAAACCTCGGCATGGGCTGCGCTTCACGCCAGGGCAAGCTGTTGCAGCATTCGGGCACGCTTCCGGAAATAACCGTGGAAAGGTGCGCGGGGTGCGGGGCGTGCATGAGCGTTTGCCCGGCCAACGCGATATGCATAAAAAAGAAAAAAGCCTTTCTCGTAAAAGAAAGATGTATCGGCTGCGGCGAATGCACTGTGGCATGCAGGACAGGCGCCATAGCCATAAAATATGACGAAAATGCTGTAAAATTCCAGGAAAAAATGGTAGAATACTGTCTGGGCGTGAAAAAAGCGCTGGACTCCAGGATAGCGTATATAAATTTTCTCGAACACGTGACCAGGAACTGCGACTGTATGTCGAAGAACGAAAATCCGATCGCGCCCGATATCGGCATAATATGCGGCACGGACCCTGTAGCGGTGGATAAGGCTTCGATGGACGCTATAGGTATAGATAAATTCAAGGAGATTTTTCCGGAAATTGACCCGCTGGCGCAGATAAAACATGCCGAAAAAATAAAATTAGGCACCAGCCAATACGAACTAACGGAGATATGAGATGTTTTTCGCCATATATATAATAATACTTCTTGTGTTGGTACTGATATTATGCGCTACCCTGAGAGAAGAGGTTTTGGCAAGGAAAGGCATTACCCACGGCATGGCGAATAAGTATTGCGCGCTCAGGGAAAAAAGAAGGTTCGTGAGATTCGAGGAGGACCTGAAAATAAGATATAGTCTTATCGATTCCAAGTCCAACCATAAATGTACGCGGACAAAAGACATTTCCAAAAAAGGCCTGTGCATATCCACCTATGAAAAACTCAAAAAGAACGACTTGTTGGAAGTCGAAATAGAAGTGCCCAGCTTTTCTAAACCCGTGAAGCTGACAGCATCCGTCATGTGGGTAAAAGAAATGTACTCCGCGGATAAAGACGGGAAAAGAATGTTTTACACCGGGTTAAGATCCGCGGAGATAGACCCTGAGTCGGAAGCGGTATTGTTGGCGCATTTAGGCACCCTTAAAAGGCCGTAGAGAGGTAGCGATGATCACAATAGAGGAATTTAAAAAACTGAATATAAGGATCGCCCGCATAAAGGAAATAACAGACCATCCTAACGCGGACAGGCTGTATATAGTGCGCGTAGCCATAGGAGAAGAGGAAAGAGACCTTGTCGCCGGGATAAAGAAAGGATACTCCAAAGAAGAGCTTCTGGGAAAACTGGTGGCTGTGGTCGAGAACCTCGAGCCCGCCGTGATAAGGGGCGTGGAAAGCAAAGGTATGATACTCGCGGCCCAGGACGGGGAAACACTGGCGGTGCTTTCGCCGGACAGGCCTGTAGCGCCGGGTTCTCTTGTGAAATGATAATAGGGCTTACAGGCGCTAACGCTTCGGGAAAAGGAGAGGCGGCCGGCTATCTGGGGTCAAA
>JBAZEP010000066.1:0-5215 GCA_041653835.1 Candidatus Omnitrophota bacterium | reverse complement strand
CTCCTATTTAAAAATATAACCTCGGAAAATAAAAAAAGAAAAGACCTCTATGTCACCGAGACATTCGATAGGGATGGAATAACCACTACTACCCAGCGGCATTCTACCTATATAATAGGCTCCTGCAATAAATTCAAGAATCTGGAAGAGATGATGGAATGGAAAAAGAACGCGGGCATGGCCGTCAATAAAAGGCATATCTTCATTATTAAAAAACGCGACACTAAGCTCAATAAAGACATGTTCATATGCGATGTTGTGGGGAAGTTTTACGCGGTATCGGGCTGTGACATTTATTCCGTGGCATTCAAGCATTCTTTTGAAGTGGATTTTTTATACACGCAAACATAACATGCTCCTTGGTCAACCCCGGCCTTTTGACAGTTAAAAGACCGGGGTTTCTTATTTTCATGTGTTGACTACTATTGGCTCGTATGCTAAACTTGAATAAATTACGGAGGTTACGTTGAGAATATCTGTTTTAGGCGATGGCGGCTGGGGCACGGCGCTCGCTATTCTATTGAAAAATAAAGGCTTCGATGTCTCCCTGTGGTGCGCCTTCAAGGAAGACGCGGAGGCCATAAAGCGCGACGTGGAAAACAAGAAATTCCTTCCGGGTTTCAGTGTCCCGAAGGCCGTCCAGGTCACCTCGGAGATGCGTTCCGCTTGCGAAGACGCGGACATCGTGGTTTTAGCGATACCCTCCAGGTTTTTCAGGGATGTGGTCACAAAAAATAAAAAGATATTAAAAGAATCCCGGGCGGGTTTTGTAAGTGTCGCCAAGGGCATAGAAGAAAAGTCATTGAAAAGGATGAGCGAGATCGCCAGGGAAATACTCGGGGACGCGGAATTGGCGGTTTTGTCCGGGCCCAGTATAGCGCCTGAGGTCGCGAGAGGCATCCCGACAGCCGTGGTTGTCGCGTCGGAGGACGAGATCTTCGCGAGAAGGATCAGCGACATATTCAGGGCGGAATGTTTCAGGGTTTATACCAATAAAGATGTGATAGGCGTTGAGCTCGGGGGAGCGCTTAAAAATATAATAGCTATCGCCGCGGGTATTTCAGACGGCCTTGGTTTCGGCTCGAACACAAAAGCCGCCATACTTACCAGGGGCCTTGCCGAGATGACCCGTCTTGGAGTCGCGATGGGCGCCTCAAAAGAGAGTTTCCAGGGGTTGAGCGGATTAGGGGACATGATTACCACCTGCGTCAGTTCCGAGGGCAGGAACCACAGGTTCGGCATAGAGGTAGGAAAGGGTAACAGGCCGGAAGCACTTTTGAGCAAAAGTGTCATGGAGATAGAGGGCGCGTGGACTTCCCGTGCCGCAATGGAACTCGGCAGGAAACATGACGTGGAATTGCCGATTACCAGGCAGGTGTACGCGGTTTTATTTGAAAAGAAATCCCCTCTCCTGGCTGTCAGCGAATTGATGTCCAGGGAACCGAAGGCCGAATAGTTTGAAACGCAGCGCCCTGTATGGTATAATTTTTAAGTCTTAGTTTCAAATGATTCGCGTAGGTTTGGAGCGGGGCGTGGCGCAGTTGGCTAGCGCACCTGAATGGGGTTCAGGGGGTCGCTGGTTCGAATCCAGCCGTCCCGACCAAAATTACCTGAGGAGCCGCTATCATGGATGATAAACAGGGATCTTCGGAAGGCGATGTCAAATTCGAGCGCAGGAAACATAAGAGGATAAACGGGACTTATATTGTTTCATACGCGCTCATGAAAGGCGATGAACTGAAATTCGATGTATCGCAGACCAGGAACCTGAGCGAGGGGGGGCTGGCGTTTATTTGCGACAGAAAATTCGAGAAGGACGATATGCTGAAGATCAAATTAAGATTGCCCGAGTTCTCGGATTATGTCATATTAAAGGCTCAGATCGTGGGTTCAGACAAGCTCGGCAGGGGTACAATGTACGCGACCCGCGTGAAATTCGTGGAATTGGCGGAGGAAGTAAAGGAAGGTATAAGAAGGCTGGTGGAAGATGGGAAATAAAATAAACATAGGCTTGATAGGTTTCGGCACCATAGGATCCGGAGTCGCCAGGGTCCTTCTGGAGCGCAGGGGCATGCTCCTGAAACGCACCGGCATAGACTTTAACCTTTTATCGGTGTGCGATAAAGATCTGTCTTCCAGAAGAGGTGTTAGATTGCCGCCAGGCATGTTTACAAGAGACTCGGACAGCGTGATAAATGATCCGGATATAGATATCATAGTAGAACTGATAGGCGGTATCCATCCTGCCAAAGAGATAGTGCTGAAGGCATTGTCCAGGGGCAAGCATGTCGTTACCGCGAATAAACTGCTCTTGGCGTCCGAGGGTAATGATATTTTTCAAAAGGCGGCCGAATCCAACAGGGAAATATATTTTGAAGCGAGTGTCGCCGGAGGGATTCCTATTATAAAAGCCATACGCGAAGGCATGGTGTCCAACAGGTTTGCCGGAATTTTCGGCATCCTTAACGGCACTTCCAATTACATACTGTCCAGTATGTCTGACAAGGGCTCGAGCTTCAAGGCCGCCCTTAAAGAGGCTCAGGAAAAAGGTTATGCCGAGAAAGACCCGTCCCTGGACATAAAAGGCATGGATTCCAGCCATAAGCTCGCGATACTTTCGCTTCTCGCTTTCGGTAAGAGGGTGGATTTAAAAGATATTTATGTGGAAGGCATAGAAGATATATCTAATTTTGATATCCAGTACGCGGGAGAGCTTGGTTATAAAATAAAACTTCTCGCCATTGCCAAGCGTTACGGCGATGAACTGGAAGTAAGGGTACATCCGACTTTCCTGCCGTCCGAGTACCTGCTTTCGTCTGTCTCAGGCGCGTATAACGCGATTTACACCGAGACCGACCTCGCGGGCGAACAGTTGTTTTACGGCCTTGGCGCGGGTAAACTCCCTACCGCCAGCGCCGTGGTAAGCGACATAGTCGATATCGGCCGCAAGATATCATGCGGGGAAGGATCCGCCTGCCTGGTCATTCCCAAAGACAGCGAGATAAAAAAACTCAGGAAAATGGACGAGGTCGTTACCAGATACTACGCGCGTTTTTCCGCGATAGATAAACCCGGGGTGCTCGCGAATATAGCCGCGCTCCTCGGCAGGCACAATATCAGCATATCGAGCGTCGTTCAGAAAGAACGCAGCGCTTCCCATATCGTTCCCATAATCATGCTTACCCATGAGGCCAGGGAAAGGGACATGCAGGCCGCTTTATCCAGAATAAATAAACTGCCTGCCATAAAAAAGAAAAGCGTCATCATCAGGCTGGAAAAATAATAGAGACCTCGGAGGTGGCCGCAGGTCTCCTCCGAGGTCGAGGTGGTTTTAAATGTATAACGGAATAATTAATAAATATAAAGAATTTTTGCCGGTCACTGGTTCTACTCCCATAATTACCCTCAATGAAGGCAATACCCCTTTAGTATATTCGAATCATCTATCGAAACTTATCTCCGGCGATGTCTATCTGAAATACGAAGGCCTTAACCCCACTGGTTCCTTCAAGGACAGGGGCATGACCATGGCTATTTCAAAAGCCCTTGAAGAAAAACACGTGGCAGTCATGTGCGCCTCTACTGGCAATACCTCTGCCTCTGCCTCTGCATACGCCGCAAGGGCAGGCATCAAATGCATTGTCCTGATACCAAAAGGTGCCATAGCGCTGGGAAAACTTGCCCAGGCGCTTATACATGGCGCCCAGGTGATAGCTATAGACGGTAATTTTGACGATGCCCTAAACCTTGTTAAAGAAATCACTGCCAAGCATCATATCCAGCTTGTTAATTCGATCAATCCTTATAGGATCGAAGGCCAGAAGACCGGTGCCTTTGAAATATGCGAGCAGTTAGGCTCAGCGCCTGATTTCCACGCTATACCAGTGGGCAATGCCGGCAATATTACCGCCTACTGGAAAGGCTATAAAGAATATAAAGAAAAAGGCAAAATAAAGAATCTCCCTGTGATGCTTGGCTTCCAGGCGGAAGGCGCCGCTCCTATAGTCCGCGGAAAAATAGTGGAAAAGCCCGAGACTATCGCCACCGCTATCCGGATAGGCAATCCAGCCAGCTGGAAACAGGCGGAATCCGCCCGTGATGAATCCAAAGGCATGATAGACATGGTTTCCGACGATGAAATACTCGAGGCGTATAAATTCCTCGCGTCAAAAGAAGGTGTGTTCTGTGAGCCCGCGTCAGCCGCCTCAGTAGCGGGCGTAATGAAACTCGCCAAAAAGGATTATTTCAAAAAGTTCAAGAATCCCAAGATAGTCTGCATCCTTACCGGCCATGGCCTCAAAGACCCTGACCGCGCCATCAGCTCCATCAAAGAACCCAAAGTAGTCCCAGCAAATCTCCAATCAGTTCTCCGCGAAATCCTCTAAAAAATCATATTCTTATCTCCTAAGGGAACATTTGCGACACTGTCATTTTTTTGACCTTAAGGTATATTTATCAAAATTTTTAAAAAAATTGAAAGAAAACCTCCTTTGAAATGTGTCTTATATAATAGAACCCGCTAATGTCACATTTAAGACAGTGTCTTAAATGTGACATTAGCTTAACCATAGGAGGTGTATTGTGGCAGATGTAATTGATTTGATCGAGCAGGGAAAGGTGAAGCGGTATTTCAGGACCAGGGATAAATACTGTTTCGAAGGGGCTATAAGCCATATTACTCAGCATGCGTCAGGGACAGAACCTTTGTTTTTAGAAGATTCAGATTATCTTTATATGCTGCATTTATTGAAAGAAACTCTAGGTAAATTTAAATGCAAGGTGCTTAGCTTTGCTCTTATGCCGAATCATATTCACCTGCTATTGAAGTTTTTGGAAGCAAATATGCCAGATCTTATGAAAATATTATTGCAGAGATATGCAGAATATTTCAATAAAAAGTATCAGAGAAGAGGTCATGTGTTCTCTGGAAATTACAGGTCCGCGTTATGCTTCGACGATCGCTATCTACTTGCCGCATCACTATATGTGCACATGAATCCTGTAAAGAAAGGTTTGGTCCAAAACCCTGCTGATTACAGATGGTCTTCATGCGCGCTGTTCGTGAACGAAACGGAAAAAGAAACATTCGTGGATTACAAATTTGTTCTTGGAGCACTGGATGACGATATATTGCGGGCCAAGGCAAAATATAAAGATTTACTGGGCAAAATAGACATCGACAAAATAAACAACGCATTTGAACAGCCCTGCGCCT
>JBAZEP010000065.1:0-5277 GCA_041653835.1 Candidatus Omnitrophota bacterium | reverse complement strand
AAAAGTTAAAAGTCCTTATAGAGGATGAATTCAAGCCCGATGCCGTTATTTGCACCCAGGCGTTCCCGTGCGGTATGGTGGCGGATTATAAAAAATATCTTGGGTTAAACCTTCCTCTTTTCGGGGTGCTGACGGACCACGCGCCTCATTCGTACTGGATATTCGATAACGTGGATTATTACATCGTGCCTTCCGATTTGAGCAGGGATCATTTCATGAAAAATGGGGTAAGCGATGCCAGGATAAAGATTTTCGGCATACCTATAAATCCCAGGTTCAGCGTGGCTCACGAAAAAGACGCCATATGCGGAAAATTAGGACTCGATAAAAACAAGAAGACCGTGCTCATAATGGGTGGGAGCCAGGGCCTGGGGCCTGTTGAGAAAATAACGGACGCACTGGAACACGTCGAGGCCGACTTCCAGATACTGGCGGTCTGCGGCATCAATAAACGGCTCCTAAACGTATTGGCGAAAAAAGAAAAACGATACAGGAAGAAGCTGGTGGTCATGGGGCTTGTGGAGAACATAGACGAGTTGATGGAGGCCTCGGATGTCATAATTACAAAGCCCGGCGGGCTGACAACATCCGAGGCGCTGGCAAAAAACCTCCCGATGATCATAATACACCCTATACCGGGCCAGGAAACGAAAAATACGGAATTCCTCCTGCACCAGGGGGTCGCGTTGAGGGCGGAAGACGAAGAAGACGTGGCGGTTATGGTGCAGGAATTATTTTCAAACAGTGTAAAATTAGACGAGATGCGCAAGAAAGCGGAGCTGATAAAAAAACCGGATTCCGCGATGGCTATCGCGCGGCTTGTCCTCGGCGCTATCAACTGACAAAAAATGATTTTTTATATTTTATACAGGATGGGTTATTTGCTGGCGAACGCGCTGCCTCTGAAGCTCGCTTACAGCCTGGCGAAAAGGGTTTCCGATCTCCAGTATTTCCTGGCAGGGAAAGACAGGGAGACGGTCGCGAAAAACCTCGCCATAATAACAAAAAAAGATATGCCTGAATGCCGGCGGCTCGCCAGGACGGTGTTCAGGAATTTCGGGTTGTACCTTGTGGATTTTTTCAGGATGCCAAAGCTTACCCTCGAAGATATAAAGAAAAGGGTCAGGATAAAGGGCATTGAGAATATAGACGGGGTACTGGGGCATAATAGAGGCGCGATTGTCCTGACATGCCACATAGGGAACTGGGAAATGGGCGGCGTTATCATGGCCATGCTTGGTTATGACATAAGCGCGGTCGCGCTTAGCCACAAACATAAAGATATAAATGAATTTTTTATAAAACAGCGCGAGGAAAAAGGCCTGAAAGTAATACAGATACACCATATCATGAAACGCTGTATATCGGCGCTCAGGAGGAAAGGCCTCCTGGCGCTCGTAGGGGACAGGGATTTTACCAACAGCGGCATAGTGATGGATTTTTTCGGCATGAGGACAAGCATACCCAAAGGCCCCGCGATGTTCGCTTTGAAGACTGGTTCGCCTATTATACCCGGAGTTTTTATAAGGCGGAATACCTTTGATTATGA
Source organism: Candidatus Omnitrophota bacterium (assembly GCA_041653835.1). Lineage (GTDB taxonomy): Bacteria > Omnitrophota > Gorgyraeia > Gorgyraeales > Gorgyraeaceae > UBA10183. Next base: position 3,728 of record JBAZEP010000065.1, on the reverse strand, counting down.
CCTTATCTTTGACCGGCCCATAGAGATCGTGGAAACTCCGGGAAAAGATACGGAAGAGATAGTGAAAGAGGCCAGCGAAAAATTCGTGGACGCCATGGAGAAATATATAAGTTCTTATCCGGAGCAGTGGCTTATATTCAGAAAGTTTTGGGAGGCGCCGGTTGGCGTGCAGGTGCTATGAGCCGCATCGATAAAGCGAATATCTTTATAGTGATCCCTACTTACAATGAGGCGAAGACCATCGGGTCCATAACCGGCGAGCTGAGCGGTAAAGGCTTCAGGGTAGTCGTGGTAGACGACGGCTCCAGGGACAGGACTATAGTGGAGGCCAACAAGGCGGGCGCGGAACTTATCGTGTACTCGAAAAACGCGGGCAAAGGCCGTTGTATACGCGAAGGCCTGGAACATGCCTTGCTGAATAATTGCGGGGCCGCCATAACAATGGACGGCGACGGTCAGCACAGCCTGGCGGATATCGATAAATTCGTTGAAGAATATGAAAGATCGGGCGCGGATTTGATACTGGGCAACAGGCTGCATGACCCCAAGAAGATGCCTTTTATAAGGCGTTTTACCAATCGTTTAATGTCTTTCGTCATATCCCTCCTTATAACCCAGAGGGTCGATGACTCTCAGTGTGGTTACAGGATGATATCCAGGAACGCCATGGAAAAAATGAAATTAAATACCGTGAAGTACGAGATAGAGTCCGAAATGATTATGGAGGCGAAACGCCGGGGACTGAAGATGTCATCCATAAATATAGATTCCATCTACGAGGGCGAGATCAGCCAGATAAACCCTTTCCTGGACACCCTCAGGTTTATAAAATTTATTATCAATGAATATACGCGAAAATGATTTCAGCGGACTGCGGCGCAGGATGGTGGAAGAGCAGTTGGCGGCCCGGGACATAAAGGACAAAAAGGTCCTGGATGTTTTTTTAAAGGTCCCGCGCCACGAATTCGTAAGCCCCAAATTTTATAAAGAATCCTACGCGGATTTTCCTCTTCCCATAGAAAACGGCCAGACCATATCCCAGCCTTATATAGTGGCGCTCATGGTCCAGGCGCTGGACATCAAAAAAAACGATAAGGTGCTGGAGATAGGCACAGGCTCGGGTTACGAGACCGCGATACTCGCGGAATTGGCGTCACAGGTGTTCACGATAGAGCGGATAGAGGATTTAACGGAACGCGCAAGCGCGGTTTTAAAAGGTATGGGTTACGGAAATATCATGTTCAGGACGGGGGACGGCACGATGGGCTGGAAAGAGCACGCGCCTTTTGATAAGATTGTTGTCACTGCTGCCGCGGAAAAGATGCCTGGGCCCCTGATAGAGCAGCTTAACTCTCCCGGCAAGCTTGTGATACCTATAGGCTCCAGGGCCAGCCAGGCGCTCCTTTTGTTGGAAAAGACAGCTCAAGGCGAAATACTGGAAAAAGAAATTTGCGGATGCTCATTTGTCCCTCTTATTGGGAAATATGGGTGGGCAGAGGCCGTATAAACGCGCTAAGGGAAGATTTATGACAATGTCATAAATCTTCCCTTAGCATGAAGAGAGAAGGATAGTATGCAGGAAAGGGTGCTTGATTTTTTAATCTCTTTTGGGTTTTCTCCAAAGCTTGTGATTTTATTTTTAGGGGCGCTGCCTGTTACTGAACTAAGGGCATCCATTCCCATAGGTCTTTTGATATTAAAGCAGGGCATAAAAAATACAATTTTCTTTTCAATACTGGGCAATCTGCTTCCTATAGCGCCTATATACTTTTTATTGAGCCCTGTTTCAAAGAAACTCAGCAATACCGCGCATATGCGTAAGTTTTTTGAATGGCTTTTTAGAAAGGCAAAAGCTCATGCCGATATAGTGGAAAAATACGAAGCGATAGGCCTCGTACTTTTTGTCGCAATTCCATTACCCGGCACCGGCGCCTGGACAGGGGCTGTTATCGCCTCACTTTTACGCATAAGGTTTATACCCGCTTTTATAGCTATTTCTCTGGGAGTAATCATAGCGGCTGTTATAGTGACTGCGCTTACGCTCATAGGCAGGGCCGCTTTTACTTTAAGGTAAGGAAATGATACATATTTATACGGGTAACGGCAAAGGCAAGACAACGTCAGCTTTCGGGCTCGCGGCGCGCGCGAGCGGGCAGGGGCTGAAGGTTATTATATTCCAGTTCCTTAAACCGAAATCTCTTATCACAGGCGAAGAAAAATCCGCAAGGAGTACGAAAAATATAAAGTTAGTGAAATATGAACAGGCCCATCCTATGTTTACGCCCGGGGCCAAGGCAAAGGTGTCTCTTAAAAAAGAGCTGGCTGAGGCGGAAAAAGCTATTTTCAGCGGCAAGTATGATATGGTTGTGCTGGATGAAATAATAAATGCCGTGGATCAGGGATTTGCCGGAAAGAAATTTTTTTTAGGACTGCTTAAAAAAACTCCAAAAAATGTAGAGCTTATCCTTACAGGCAGGGGCGATATTTCAGAGCTGGAAAGATTCGCGGATTATATAACCATAATGGTAGACAAGAAACATCCGTTCAGGCAGAGCGTGAACGCCCGCCGCGGCATAGAGTATTGAGACCATGAGAAAAATATTTTTAATAATAGTGGTTTTATCGTTAACCTCGTTGTGCAGCGCAGAGGCTGCGCCCAGGGTAATTTCTCTCGCGCCTAATACGACCGAGATCCTATTCAGCCTGGGGCTTGGGGATTCAATCGTAGGCCTGGATGATTTTTCCAATTACCCCGAAAGGGTCAGGAATATAGAAAGGCTCGGCACGTTTAATAATCCTAATATGGAAAGGATAATCCTTTTAAAACCGGATTATATCTTGATAAATTCGGGACTGGAAAAAGCCAGGGAAGATTATTTAATGAGCCTTGGCGTAAAAATAATAAAGGTCTCCCCGAAAACAATGGAGGGCTTATACAGTGATATCAGGGAACTCGGGGAGATTTTTAATAAAAAAGAGAACGCGGAAGCTCTCATAAGAGAAATGCGGTCCAGGATCGAAGGTGTATCCCGTAATATAAAAGGCAAGGCGCCAAAGGTCTTTATCCAGCTATTCGATGATCCGCTTATAACCGTATCCTCTTTTATAAGCGACACGATCAGGCTGGCAGGCGGAGAAAATATAGCGCAGGACATGAAAGACGACACAGGTATTTTTAGTTACGAGGCATTAATAGAAAGGAACCCGGATATAATTTTAGTAGCGGGGTTTTCGGGGAACAACATAGGCTTCCATTCGATAAGCGCGGTAAAAAATAAAAGGATATACAGGGACCTGGATCCCGACCTGATATTAAGGCCCGGCCCCAGGGCGGCCGAAACCGTTGAAACGCTCAACAGGATATTTTATGAATAGGTTTAAAGCGGGGCGATTCCTGCTCATATTGTCTTTTTGTTTAGCGGCGCTCATTGTTTTAAATATCTTTATAGGCGCGGTAAAAGTGCCCTTTAATAAGATGTTAGAACCAGGGTTTATCGAGATCGTTAAACTCAGGTTATTCAGGGCGTTCTTGGCAATAGCCGCAGGCGCAGGCCTGAGTGTGGCAGGGGTAATATTGCAGACAGTCTTGAGGAATCCCCTGGCAGAGCCGTATGTTCTGGGGGTATCTTCAGGCGCAGGGTTAGGCGCTGTTATAGGGCTTCTGTTCATTCCTGTCGGTATCGGCGTGAACGCCGCCGCGTTTATAGGCGGGGCTGTCACGATATTCC
>JBAZEP010000064.1:0-5638 GCA_041653835.1 Candidatus Omnitrophota bacterium | reverse complement strand
CAGAAAGGCGCTGTCTTCCGAAAAGATCAGGCAGGAATTAGTAGAGGGCGCAGGCAGTCAGTTCGATCCCGCTGTAGTAAAGGCTTTCCTCAAGGTCCTTAATAAACAGAAATAAATATAGAGCTTATCACTGATATTATGACCAGATTAGAAGCTGATTTAATAAACACGATAAAAGAGGCGCTGGAAAAGGCTTTTCCGGGCATGAAAGATGGGTTTGTCCGTGGTATCTCGCTGGAAATACCAAAGGAGAAGAAATTCGGGGATTTTTCAACCAGCATCGCCATGAAGCTGTCCAGGGAGCTTAAAAAATCCCCCCTGGACATAGCCGCGGATATTATAAAACACATAGAGATATCTGGTGTTGTCCGGGATGTTAAGATAGAAAAGCCCGGATTCATAAATTTTTATATTTCTAATAAGGCGGTGGCGGATGCGCTCCAGGAAATTATAACCAGGGGCGCGGCGTTCGGGAGTTCGGACGCGGGTAAGGGCAAAAAGACGCAGATAGAATTCGTAAGCGCTAATCCTACCGGCCCCCTTACCGTGGCTCATGGCAGGCAGGCGGCAATAGGGGATTCGCTCGCCAGGATTTTGAGATTCTGCGGCTATGAAGTCGTAAAAGAATATTACATAAACGATGAAGGCGTTCAGATACAAGCCCTTGGTAAATCGCTTAAGGCGAGGTTTGCGGAACTGGCAGGCGGAAAATCCGAATTCCCGGAAAACGGCTATAAAGGCAGGTATATATATGATATGGCCCAAAAATTAAAGGACAACACCTTGCCGGGTAAAGAGGCGGATTTAAAGGATGATTTTTTTATGGAACACGCCGCCTCGGAGATCATGAACACCATAAAAAAAGACCTGGAAGATTTCGGCGTCCATTTTGATGTGTGGTACAGCCAAAAATCCCTCGCAAAATCCGGAAAGATAGAAAAGGCGCTCGAGATCCTGGAAAACAAAAAGTTTTTATACCGGAAAGACGGGGCCGTATGGTTCAGGTCCACGGATTTCGGGGATGACAAAGACAGGGTGCTTATAAAAAACGACGGTTCATACACTTACGTCACGCCCGACATAGCTTATCATAAGGAAAAATTCGAGAAAGGGTACGACAGGGTAATAAATATCTGGGGGCCTGACCATCATGGGTATATCAGCAGGATAAAGGCCGCGTGCCAGGCGCTTGGGTATGACAAAGAAAAACTGTCTATTCTTATAGCCCAGCTTGTCACGCTTTACAGGGACGGAAAGCCTGTCAGGATGTCCACGAGGGATGGAGAGTTTATAACCCTGCGCGAGGTCATGGACGAAGTAGGGAGGGACGCGGCCAGGTTCTTTTTTATAATGAGAAAGACCGACAGCCATCTTGACTTCGATTTGGCGCTGGCGAAGGCGGAAACGCTGGATAACCCTGTTTATTACATACAATACGCGCACGCGAGGATTTCCAGCATAATAGATTTTTCCAAGAATGCCGCGCCGAACCTTGAAAACCTCGCGCTCCTGGATAAACAGCAGGAGATAGACCTGATAAAGGGGTTGATAATTTATCCCAGGATGATCAATTCAGCAGCGGTCAACCTGGAACCATATATACTTCTGGCATATCTGCAGGACATAGCCGGTCTTTTCCATTCCTATTATAGCGCGCACCGTATAGTTACGGACGACAAGACTCTTACCGAAGCGAGGATCGCGCTTGTTCAGACGGTCAAAAATGTTTTGGCGAGCGGCCTTAGTCTTTTAGGGGTCACTCCGCTCGAAAAAATGTAATAAGCCTGGATTCATCTTATATGTTTGAATCTATTAAAATCTACAAAGGCGAAGAACTGGATTACAAGTCTCTTGCCGCTCGATTGGTGGAATACGGCTATGAGAGGCGCGAAAGGATCTCTGAAGCCGGAGATTTCAGCATGCGCGGGGGCATAATAGATATTTTCCCTCCCGCTTTCGAAGGCCCGGTAAGAATCGAGCTCTTAGGCAATACCGTGGAATCCATCAGCAGCTACAGCCTTCTTTCCTCAGAAACCCTCGAAGAACATGCCATGGTCATAATCCTCCCGAAGTACGGTGTTTATCCGAAAAAAAAGAGGCCTGCCGAAACAGGCGAAAAAGTCCCCCTTGCTTCATTCGTGGATATACAGTTGAACGATTATGTGGTACATGTGGATCACGGGATAGGCAGGTTCAAAGGCTTCAGGAAGATGAAATTCGGAGGGGAGGAGAAAGAAAACATAGCAATAGAATACGCCGCCGGCGACAAGCTCTATGTCCCAATAGAAGAGATGCACCTCATACAGAAGTACGTCGCGTTCGAGCGCAGGCCGCCCAAGCTTTATAAGCTCGGAAATAAAATGTGGAAGGCGGTCAAGGAAAGGGTCAAGAAAGGCATCTATTCTATGGCGTTCGAATTGCTGGAAATAAACGCGATGCGTTCGAAGCTCGGCGGTTTTAGTTTTTCGAAAGACACGGAGTGGCAGGCCGAGTTCGAGAAAAAATTCCCTTTCAAGGAAACCCCTGACCAGCTTCGCTCTACGATGGAGGTCAAGAGGGATATGGAATCAGGGAAACCCATGGACAGATTGCTCTGCGGGGATGTCGGCTACGGCAAAACAGAGGTCGCGTTGAGGGCGGCTTTTAAGGCGGTCATGGACAATAAGCAGGTAGCGATGCTTGTCCCGACCACGCTTCTGGCGGAACAGCATCTTATAACGTTCAGGGACAGGATGAAGGATTTCCCGGTAAATGTAGAGATGATGAGCCGTTTCAGGACCAGGGGAGAGACAAACAGGATATTGCAGGAAACAGAGGAAGGAAGCGTGGATATTTTGATAGGCACGCACGCGATACTCAGGAAGGACGTAAAATTCAAAGACCTGGGGCTTGTGATAATAGACGAGGAACAGAGGTTCGGAGTAAAGGATAAGGAAAGGCTTAAAAAGATAAGGCTTCTCGTGGATGTCCTGACCCTTACCGCGACCCCTATACCGCGCACGCTTTATATGTCACTCATGGGCGTAAAAGACATGTCCATAATAGAGACGCCTCCCCAGGACAGGCTTCCCGTGGAGGTAATCGTTTCGGAATACGAAGAGGACTGCATAAAAAAAGCGATAATTTCCGAAAGGAAAAGGAATGGTCAGGTGTTTTTTGTGCATAACAGGATAGAAGGCATAGATAAGATAGCTCTCAGGATCTCCGGCCTGGTACCGGAAGCCAGTGTTGCTGTCGCGCATGGCAGGATGCATTCAAAAGAGCTGGAAGGCATAATGCGAGAATTTATGAAAGGAAATATTGACGTTTTGGTATCAACGGTTATAATAGAATCAGGCATAGACATTCCTAATGCCAATACCCTTATAGTTAACCGTTCCGATATGTTCGGGCTCGCGGACCTGTATCAGCTGAAAGGCAGGGTGGGCAGGTTCAGGAATAAAGCGTACGCGTATTTTTTTGTTCCAAAAGGCCGCGTATTGAGCGGTGAGTCCGAAAGAAGGCTGGATGCCCTGGAGCGGTATAAAGATCTGGGTTCGGGATTTAAAATAGCGATGGAAGACCTCGAGATAAGGGGCGCGGGGAATCTCCTTGGCAGGGAACAACATGGTTATATATCCGCGATAGGTTTTGACCTGTACTGCAGGATATTGAGAGAGGTAGTGGATGGTCTCAACAAATATTCTAAAAATTAGGATCACGGCGGTTTTATTGATCACGCTTGCCGTGCCTGTTCTCGCTGTGTGCGCCGGTACCATAAATAAATTTGTGGCGGTCGTGAACGACGAGGTTATTACCCAGCAGGATGTCGATCAGTTATTGGCGGTACTCTATGCCCAGTATACCCAGGAATACAAAGGGGATGACCTGCTGCGGAAAATGGAAGAGGCCAAAAAAGATATATTAAACCAGATAATAGAGGATAAGCTTGTCCTCAGCCGGGCAAAAGAACTGGATATAAAAGTCTCGGATTCTGAGATAGACGAGAGGATGGAGTACATCAAAAAAGGCTTCCCTTCAGAGCAGGAATTTTACAAGACACTCGAGACACAGGGTGTCACCGTAGCCAACCTGAAAGAAAGATACAAAGACCAGATAATGATGAAAAAACTCGTGGACTATGAGGTCAGGTCGAAGATATCGGTCTTGCCGTCGGAGATAAGCGATTATTACGAAAAATATAAAGACAGGTTCAGGAGCGCCGATAAATACAGGATAAAGAACATAGTGATAAAGGCCAGGGATAATGTCGGTTTAGAGCTGGCGAAAGTCGAGATAGAAAATGTGCACAAGAAGCTTAGCGAAGGCGGGGATTTTGACGAACTAGCCAGGCAATATTCCCAGGGCCCGAACGCGGAAAAAGGCGGGGATATGGGTTATGTCGAGCGCGGCCAGATGCTCGAGGTGCTGGACAGCGCTATATCAAAACTGAACAAAGGGGAATTTTCAGCGCCTGTGCAAAGCGAGATAGGATACCACATACTTAAAGTGGAAGATGTCGAATACGGGTCCCATGCGGCGCTGGAGGATGTTCAGAAAGATATCCAAATGGCGCTTTTTCAGGATAAATTTAAAAATAAAGTGCAGGAATGGCTTTCCGGCCTGAAGGACAAAGCCTACATTTCCATAAAATAATCTTGCCTACATGAATAAACCAGTTGTAGTTATTACTACCGGCGACCCGGAAGGCATCGGCCCCGAGGTTACGAAAAAGGCGCTGAAAGACCCGGCGATAAAAAGCATCGCGGACTTTATCGTAATAGAGGCGTCGGACAGCACAGGCTTCGACGCGATAGAAAAAGCGGTAAGGATCTTAAAAAATAAAAAAGCCGGCGTCCTGGTTACCGCCCCGGTGAACAAAGAGGCGATAAATAAAGCCGGCATATTTTTCCAGGGGCATACCGAGTACCTGGCGAAGGAAGCGAATGTAAAAAAGTTCGCCATGATGCTTTGCGGAGGGCCCCTTAAAGTTACCACGGTCACGCGCCACATCCCTTTAAAAAAAGTCCCGCTTGAGATCACGCAGGCAAAAATAATAGAAGCCGCGGGCCTCACGGATCTGTACCTGAAGAAATATTTCGGGATCAAAAAGCCGCGCATAGGCGTGTGCGGGCTGAACCCTCATTGCGGCGAGGGCGGCAAGATAGGTACTGAAGAGCAGGATATAATAATGCCCGCGGTTAAAAAGGCGAAGGGCGCTATCGCGGGCATAAGAGGTCCTATTCCGGGAGACGCTATTTTTTACATGGCTTATTGCGGTAAACTAGACGCGGTGATCTCGATGTACCATGACCAGGGGCTGGGGCCGCTGAAAATGGTCGCTTTTGAAAAAGGCGTGAATGTCACGCTGGGGCTCCCTTTTATACGCACTTCTCCTGACCATGGTACAGCTTATGATATAGCGGGCAAAGGTATTGCCGACCCCGGCTCCATGAAAGAGGCGATCAAGCTCGCGGTAAAGATGTGCGCCATAAATGCTAAGACTGTCCGAGATTAAACCTATTCTGCGCGAATATAATTTCCATCCATCCAAACGGCTTGGCCAGAATTTCCTCATAGATCGTAATATCAAAGATAAAATCATAGGCGCCGCCGGACTGAGAAAAGAAGACACTGTCCTGGAGATAGGCCCCGGCCT
>JBAZEP010000063.1:0-5846 GCA_041653835.1 Candidatus Omnitrophota bacterium | reverse complement strand
AGATAGGATTATAGCTGGAACAGTATGTCCATCCAGGAAAGATGAACATATTAGAACTTATGACTGAAAGTATAGGTAGCTGAATCCTGTTTGATCTTTGCCCTGCCGCGCATATTAAATAACTTGAACTTGCTTTTTTCTTCTATTTTATGCGCTATTTCTTTTGCTTTAAAGTGCGCAAAGAAGATATCAACCCTCAGCGCCTGTTTCCACTCTTCCCGCAGCGCGTCGGTATCATCTTTTGTATCTCTTTTTACGATATTTACCCACTCAGAAAAACTTATATCTTCAGCGCGATTTGTTATATATATTGGTAACGGATAGTAAAGGACCGGGGCAGCTGCCGTGTCTTTTATCTCTAATATATTATCGGCGCCATAGAGCGGCAGTGCCATAAAGATAACCATAACGCCAAGTATGAGTTTTCCAGCCTTATCCATAGTACCCTTCTCTCTAACTCTATTATATAGTCTGCCAGAACAAAATCAATTGTACCTGGGTGTAACGATCTTAACTCTCTATCAACTCTATAAGCTTGGGATAAACCACCGCGGTCTTCTGATAAGGCTGCTCCGGGTCGATTAGATCGTGTAAAACACCAAAACTTTTATCAAACTGAAAACGTGTTATCTTAACGCCGATGTGTCCCTGCCAGTCATCAATAACCCTATTGAAAATATTCTCATTTACCGAATCATCCAGCGCATTTGTAATAACAACTATTGTCCTAGTTTTCGGCGCAAAACTCCCGGCTTCTTTAATGATTAACCAGCCAAGGAGCATGATCTGTGCCAAACCCCTGGTCGAAAACCGGTAATAGGCGGACGCGGGCCCTGCGAGCGCCGTCTTTTCCTTTTTATCCCACCACAGGAATATATTAGGTAAAGCGGATAAGAGGTTGATAGCCGGCTTTAAAAGACCAACCGGTAACTCCTTCCATCCCCAAAATGGAGCTATTACAACAGCTTTATCGACATCGCTTCTGTTTTGCGCGATCCAGCCGGCCATGTTCGCGCCCATGGATAAGCCAACGACCGAAACATGTTTACCCAGCCCTTGGGCAATATCCATGGATTCGTCGCACAATTTGGTCAGCTCCAAAGCGGTAAGCCTGGCGGAAGATTCGGTCATCCGGTCCTTAAGGCCGTGGTGAGGGATCCGAGGAATCAATACGTTATATCCCTTTTCATAAAAAATCCTCCCCAGCGTTTCAAATTGCCTGGGACTGTTAGTGCCCCCGTGGAAGAATACAATCGCGTTCTGCGTTTTGTCCCCGTGTGTCAAAAAAATAAGGCGCCCGTCCGGGGCCACATCCTCCCCATCGAGAATACGTAAATCATTAATACGCCTGAGGCTCTCCTGATAACTACGGGATGGGTTAATTTTTGAAACCAGATGAAGGGTGCGGATCGGTTTTACAAAAAGAAAACCAACAAATAGTAACAAAATCGCCAATAAAAAAATTCCAATCGCCATTAAGGCCAATTCATAGATCACAACCGGGCCCGTCCTCTCCTGTGTCTTTTATGTTTTTTAATCGGTATGGGAGCTGTATTTTTTCATCAGCAAGTAATAACCTTTGCCTTTTATTCTAAGCGGAACTCGCGGAGTATCTCTGTTGATCCAGATCTCAAACTTATCCGGGATACTTTTAAAATGGTAAGCATGGAATCTGCCGGCTGGGACTTTTATTTCATCTATCGAGACTAATTCTAATTCAAATTCGGCCGGAACGACTTTCGCGGTAAAACGCCAGCCTATTTCAAGGTCAGACCTTTTGCGCAGATAAAGAGGAAGCAGGATAACATTCTGGATCGGCTCATTTGCTTTGATCACCTGTTCACTTACCTGCTTACCGGATTTAAATTTTCTTATAGTGACTATAAATTTCTCCTGGTCATATTCTTCTATTATATATTCTTTCCCGCCTATCCCGGAAATATCGCGTTCTACCTTATATGGCAATAAGCTTTCCGGGTCGCTATAGATTTTTTCAGTATCGTGAAAGAATAATACTTTCGCTTCAAACTTTATCAGGTTCGCCTTTATGCCTTCCAGTTCAACCACCCCAAGATCATTGTATTCGACTCTTCCAAAAGGGCTTATAAGATACAGGATGTTCTCTCCGGCATAATCATGGGTGCCCGTTTCTCCCTTCAATAGGCCGTTACCTGCAAAGCTCATCAAAACTATCGCTGATATAATAAGCATCTTATTGATCTTCATAAAGTTCCCTTTATATATCATGAGGAGCGGCCGCGTACTATAGTAAACCCAAGCAGTTTCTCCACTATTGATATAAGCAAAAAAGATTGTTTGGAGACGGTATCAATCGCTTTTTTTTGCTCCTCATTAAGAGGGCCATATGATCCACCCTGAAGTAATGTTATTTTTCCGCTAATCACTCCCAACGGTATACTCAATTGATGCGAAATAAGGGCTAAAGAATCCTGCTTTATAAGTTCTTCTCTGCGCGCCGCGGTAACATCACGCAAAATAAAAACAACGCTTAATAGCTCTCCGGAGGAATTTTTTACCGCGTCTAAACTTGCCTCTAAATATAACGCCTCTATGGTTCCTGTTCCTTCGCGCGCGATATCAAATGTTTTATGCGTGATCGTAAGGTCCATAAGAGCTTCTTTTTTTATAGAAACAGAATAATCTTTGAACAGCGTTTCTACTAAATTAACATCCGCCGGATCAGCAATATTTAAATACTTTAAGATCGCGGCATTGTTGTCTTTGATCAGATAATCCGGGCCGCAGACAGCGATGCCATCGCTTATTTTATCAACCACTGCCTTAAATTTCTCTTTTTCATCTAACTGCCGCAGATAATGGCTTATCTTGAGTATAGACTTGACTCTCGCTAATAGTTCAACCTTATCAAAAGGCTTGGAAATAAAATCATCGCATCCTGCCTCAAGGGCTTTTATCTTGTCTTCGGTATCTTTAAGCGCGGTTACCATCACCACAGGGATAAGCTTTGTCTTTTCATCGGCGCGCAATTTTTCCAACACTTCCAAGCCGGACATTCTGGGCATCATTATGTCCAACAGAACCAGATCGATCTGACTGCCGGAAAGTTCTTTCAGAGCTTCTTCGCCGCTCGCGGCCCTGACAATTTCATAACCCTGCGGGATAAGATACGCTTCGAGAAGTTCTATATTTTGGAACTGATCATCAACAACTAAAATTACCGGCTTGTCTTTCATCCTCTATCTCCCTTAATAAATTGACTTATTTCTTTCGCGAAGGTGCGCGTATTTATCGGCTTGCCTATAAAAGCGCTGTTAGTTATGGGTTTTATCTCTTCTCTGCCTTCCGCCATTACAGAAGCGGTCACAAAAACAATAGGGATATCACTTGTCTCTTTGTCCTGGCGCAATATCCTGGCGGCTTCGCTGCCGCGCATGTCCGGGAGCCGCACATCCATGATTATAATATCCGGTTTTTCTTTCCTGGCAATGGCAATCCCAGCGGCGGCATTTTCAGCTTCAAGCACTTCAAAGCCGCTAACCTCCAAAAGATCTTTTTCCAGCAAAAGATTTTTCGCGTTATCGTCTACAACTAAGGCTCTCTTACCCATCTCACACCGCCTTTCTGGATATAATCGGTAAAGTAAACCTGACCTGTGTGCCTTTATTCAGCCCCTCTGACACTACGGAAAACTTACCGCCGTGCAGTTCAACCAGCTTTTTAGAAAGCGGCAAACCGAGCCCGGTCCCTTCAGTCACCCTGGAATATGGGGTATCGACACGAAAAAATCCTTCAAATATTTTTCCCATGTTCTCAGGCGCGATACCGTCCCCGGTATCCCAGACCACCATTTCTATCCCGGAATCAACTCTTTTAGCCTGCATACCGATCTTGCCGCCCTCGGGAGTAAATTTAACCGCGTTTGAAAGCAGGTTATAAAGTATCTCTTTTACTTTGAGCTCGTCCGCTTCGATATTCGGCAGATCTTCGGCTATTTCAAGCAACATTTGAAGCTTCTTTTTACTGACCATGTCCGCTACCAACAGCGAAATATCATTTAACAGGCTTTTCATGGGTAAGCTGGATAAAGACAACTTCATCTTCCCGGCTTCAACTTTTGACATATCAAGTATCTGATTGATCAGCAAGAGAAGATGTTTTCCGCTGGTTAAAACATACTCAACGTATTTTTTCTGCTTCTCATTAAGCGGCCCGAAAGTCTCATCGTATAATATCTCGGAGAAACCATTAATGGAGTTAAGCGGGGTCCTGAGCTCATGCGACATGTTAGCCAGGAACTCGGATTTTGCCCTGGTGGTACGTTTTAACTCGGCGGCCAACTCTTGTAACTCTTTATGGGCTTTTTCCAGGCCTTTTTCTATCTCCCTGCGCTCGGTAATGTCCTCGATAGCCAGAAGAATAATACGCTCTTTACCCAGTACTCTCTCAATTTGACGGGCATTCAAAAGCATTATACGCCTGCCGATGACAGCAAAATTATGTTCAACCTCATAGTTATCAAAGGTTGTCTTTTTAGGAAGGATGGTTTCCAGCAGTTCCCGCAGTTTGGGGATATTCCACTGTTTATTGCCAAGATCATAAATAAGCTGCCCCACAGTTTCTTCAGGCTTTACCTTAAAAACGTCATAGAAAGAGCGGCTGACAGAAACCACTCTCAAATCCTGATCTAAAGCTATTAAGGATTCACGTACGGTGTTGATGATACTCTCGGCATAGTTGCGGGCATCCTGAGCTATTTGCTCTGTTATCTTACGCTGTTCAATTTCCTGGTGAAGCTGTTTAATGATCATTCTTTCCGCTGCGGTGCGGGCTTCTACCTGATCTCGGATTTTCCCTTTAAACAATACTTTGCTTTTCTTTTTATCTTTCAAGACTTCGCCTCATAAAGTTTCCCGGAATCTATCTAAGCATATTTTCATAAATTGGTCCGGGAAAACATCAAACATCCTTTCCGCATGGCCGCCATCTTTAATGATTGCCAGGGCTTTGGGAGGCTTTGCTCTTTCAAATAAACGCCGGCTATGGCTTGGCTTAATGAGCCAGTCTTTTTCACCGTGAAGAAAAAGGACCGGCATAGGCGATATCTTATCAACTATATCGCGCGGCCGGATCTTTTGTAAAAACAGATTGCCCGGCCTGACACCCTTACCATGCCCCTTGATCCCGCAATTGAGCATAAGATCTTTCCGCATCTCTTTTTCCCAAAAATGGCAATTGATGCTCTCTAAATCTGCCGGAGCGCTGACAGCTATCATGCTGTCGATGTCCTGATGAAAACTCGCTTCAATCAACGCGATCGCAGCGCCGAACGAAAATCCGATCACGCCGATCTTCGCGTAGTGATTTTCTTTCGCGTAGGCGATGATCGCCCTCAAGTCTTTTTGTTCATGCGCTGTCCACGTAAATACGTCTCCGCTCTTGCCATGCCCTCGAAAATCGAACATGATAACATCGTACTCTTTACTGAACGCGTCAGCTATCCCTCTGAATAGGACCGTATCTTTATTGTTATAAAAACCATGCGCGACAATGACAACCTTGGAAAATCCTCCTTTAATATGAGAAAAGGCTATGCGTTTCCCATCCTCGGTCATCACAAAACGATTACGTTCACTATCGCCAACGGTACAGGGCCTTGTTCCGTCAGGAAGGCTGCCGGTAGTATCGCAAATCTTTACGGGCTCTGTTTCCTGAAATTTTCCTTCGAACACTGACGCGATTATGGATTTAATATAATTACTGTAAATATCGCGCTCCGCTCTCACGCGCCACTGGAAAAGATACCGCGAACTATTTTTCTTGCCCATGGAAACAGCTTTTCTTGATCTAATTTTTTCATAAATTTC
>JBAZEP010000062.1:0-6149 GCA_041653835.1 Candidatus Omnitrophota bacterium | reverse complement strand
GCGACAACGTTGACCTGGAAGGTGAACTTATAATCCCTATTGCCATGGAAAAAGAACTCCGCTTCGCCATACGTGAAGGCGGCCATACAGTAGGCGCAGGGGTCGTGTCGGAGATAATACAATAATGGCACAGGAACAGCGCATCAGGATAAAATTGCAGGGATACGACCATAAGCTTATAGACCAGTCCGCCCTGGAGATAGTCGATACGGCCAAGAGGACAGGGGCGATGGTGTCAGGTCCGGTACCTCTTCCTACAAAAAGAGAGATATTTACCGTGCTGAGGTCGCCTCATGTGGATAAAAAATCCAGGGAACAGTTCCAGATGAAGACGCACAAAAGACTGATAGACATAGTAAGCCCTACCGCGAAGACAATAGACGCTTTAAGGAAACTGGATCTGCCAGCGGGCGTTGACGTGGAAATCAAATAAGCGGAAGACATATATGAAAATAGGATTATTAGGCAAAAAAATAGGAATGACCCAGATTTTCAATGAAGAAGGCGTGTTTGTGCCGGTTACCGTTATCGAGGCAGGCCCGTGCACCGTGCTGGCTCTTTCCGGGAAAAAAGTGAGGCTTGGTTTCGGGGAGAAAAAAGAAAAGCGCACGCCTAAACCGCAGATGGGATTTTACAAGAAGATAAACCAGAAACCCGGGAAATTCGTTAAAGAGATATCTTTTGACGGCAACGGTGAAATGAGCGTCGGCCAGCAGTTGACTGTAGATATATTCAAGGAAAAGGATTTTGTGGACGTGACAGGGACGTCTATAGGCAAGGGGTTCCAGGGCGTCGTGAAACGGCATAATTTCAAGGGCGGACCCGGAGGTCATGGCTCGATGTTCCACCGCGCTCCGGGCGGCATAGGTTCCCAGGCAGGAGGCAGGGGGTGCCGTAAGGACGTGCCCAGAGGAAAGAGATTCCCCGGGCACATGGGCAGCGAAAGGACCACGGTGCAGAGCCTCCAGATAGTAAAGGTATTGAAAGAAAAGAATCTATTACTCATAAAAGGCGCGGTACCGGGCTGTCGCAACGGATACCTGGAAATAAAAACCGCGAAGAAAAAATAGTCTATAAAAAAATGGTAAAAGCGAAAAAAGAAAAAAAATCTGAAATAATTGAAATACCGGAGGCGGATGTTTACAGCCTTTCGGGCAAGAAAGTGGATACATTCAAGCTGGACCCTGCAATATTCGGAGCCAGGGTAAATAAGCCCCTTCTCCATGAGATAGTCCAGATGTACATGGCAAACAGGAGGCAGGGCAACGCGGCCACCAAGACAAAAGGGCTTGTGCGCGGCGGAGGAAAAAAACCGTGGAGGCAGAAAGGTACAGGCAGGGCGCGGTCAGGCTCCACAAGATCCCCTCTCTGGAGGCATGGCGGGACCATATTCGGCCCTCTCCCGAGGGATTTTGGATACGATATGCCGAAGAAAACAAAGAATATCGCGTTGGTATCAAGCCTTAGCGCTAAGTTGAAAGACGGCGGCATACTGATGCTTGAAAAAGACCCGGAGTTAAAACAGCCGAAGACAAGCGAGATGGCGAAACTTTTGGCGGCTATGAAGGTATACGGGACAAGGGTGTTGTTTTTATACGCCACCGCAAATGAAAATTTCATGAAGTCATGCAGGAACATAAAGAATGTGTCGTTCAAGCGTTCGACGGATTTTAACAGTTATGATGTGTTGTCCAACACGAATATCTTATTTTCAAAAGAAACGCACGACAATATAGTGAAAAGGCTGAAGCAATGAAAATATCTTACGATATCGTAAAACATCTGATCAGGACGGAAAAAGGCTCCGGCATGCTGGAAGAGAACAAATATCTTTTTCATGTCGCCACCGGCGCCAATAAGATCCAGATAAAACAGGCTGTGGAAGAGATATATAACGTTACGGTCACCAAGGTAAATACCCTGAACAGCCGCGGGAAATGGAAACGCGTAAGATACAAGGAAGGCAAGACCCCTGATTGGAAAAAAGCCATAGTTACGCTTAAACAGGGCGATAAAATAGATATCGCGACAACATAGAGGGCGCGAATAAAGATATGGGCATAAAACAATACAAACCAAGATCACCCGGGCTGAGATGGACAGCGCTTTCCGACTTCAAAGAGATTACCGCGTCCAAGCCTGAAAAATCTTTGACGGAATCGATAAAGAGGACAGGCGGCAGGAACTTTCAGGGCAGGGTTACGTCCAGGTGGATAGGCGGGGGGCACAAAAGGAGATACAGGATAATAGATTTTAAGAGGAACAAATTCGATAAACCCGGCAAGGTCTTATCCATAGAGTATGACCCAAACAGGTCCTCAAGGATAGCGCTGATAAAGTATGATGACAATGACAAGAGCTATATATTATGGCCGAACGGGTTGAATGTCGGGGATACCGTCATATCGACCAGGTCCGAAGCAGAAATAAAGCCCGGAAACGCCATGACGCTGAGGAACATACCGCCCGGCATCCCTGTGCATAACCTGGAATTAAAGAAAAATACAGGGGGAAAGATAGTGAGAAGCGCGGGCTCTTACGCTCAGATACTTGCCAAGGAGAATTTATACGCTCATGTAAAACTGCCTTCAGGGGAAGTCAGGCTTATAGACCTGGATTGCATGGCTACCATAGGCCAGCTCGGTAATATAGAGCATGACGCTATTTCTTTAGGCAAGGCAGGCAGGTCAAGATGGCTTGGCCGCATGCCAAGGGTAAGAGGCGTGGCAATGAACCCTGTGGATCATCCGATGGGCGGCGGAGAAGGAAAATCCTCGGGCGGAAGGCATCCTTGTTCGCCATGGGGCATGATAGCCAAAGGTTATAAAACCAGGAAGAAAAAACAGTCAGACAGATATATAGTAAAGAGGCGGAATAGAGTGGTTAGTGAATAGCACATATAAAGGAGAGCAATGAGCAGATCCTTAAAAAAAGGTCCATTCGTGGACGAAAAATTATTGAAAGTCGTTAAAGAAGCCCAGGCAAAAGGGGATCGCAAGCCCATAAAGACCTGGTCCAGGCGTTCTACCGTAGTCCCGGATTTTGTGGGAGCGACCATAACGATTTACAACGGCAGGAAATTCATACCCGTATTCATAACCGAGAATATGGTAGGCCATAAATTAGGCGAGTTCTCGCCTACCAGGGTATTCAAGAGACACGGCGCCCATACCGAACAGTCTATGGACAAGACATAACATGATAACAAGGGCTATAGCAAGATATATAAGGATATCTCCCCGCAAAACCAGGAAAGTCATGGACCTGGTCAGGGGCATGAACGCGGTAAAGGCGGATGTATTATTGAGCCATCTGTCCAAAAGGCCGTGCGTTTATATAAAGCGTGTTTTAAGATCAGCTGTGGACAGCGCGGATAAGCGTTTCCATATACCCGCGTCAAGCCTGTATATTTCCCTCATAAAGGCGGATCCGGGACCTATTATCAAAAGGTTCAGGGCGGCTTCCATGGGAAGGGCTTCGGAATCTCTGCACAGGACGTCTCACATTACGATAGAGCTCGAGAGGGTCAAAGTCCAGGAGAAGAAAGTCGTTGTGGCGGCGGAGCCGGAAAAAAAAGAAAAAAAGGCAGCGGCTAAAAAACCGAAAAGCTCGGAATCTAAAGGCAAAGCGAAAAAGGAGAAATAAACTTTGGGACAAAAAGTACATCCGTATAGTTTCAGGCTGGGTTATATAAGAGACTGGAATTCCAGGTGGTTTGCCAAGAATAAGGATTTTGGAAGGCTTCTCGTGGAAGACGCGAAGATAAGAAAGCATATAAAAAAGAACCTGACACAGGCAGCCGTAGCCAAGATAGAGATAGAGAGGGCTTCCAACAGGGTAAGGATAATAATCCACAGCGGCCGACCCGGCGTAATAATAGGCAGGAAAGGCGCGGAAATAGACAGGCTCAGGGATGATCTCCGGGGGATAGTGGATAAAGAATTGCAGATCGATATAAAAGAGGTAAAAGAACCCGCTATTAACGCCCAGCTCGTGGCGGAAAATATCGCGTTCCAGATGGAAAAGAGGGTCGGGTTCAGAAGGGCTATGAAGAAGGCTGTCCAGCAGGCTATGACAACCGGAGCGCAGGGCATAAGGATAAGATGCGCGGGCAGGCTGGACGGGGCTGAAATAGCCAGGGCGGAAAAATACATGGAAGGCAAGGTACCTTTACAGACCATAAAAGCGGACATAGATTACGGGTTCAGCGAGGCGCATACCGTATATGGTTTGATAGGAGTTAAGGTATGGATATGCCTCGGCGAGATACTCGTCAAGAGAGGCAAAGAGCGTAAGGCTGAGGCCGCCAAAGAGCAGGGCGAAGTAAAAGAGGAGAAATAAGCGGTGTTGATGCCAAAGAGGGTAAAATTCAGGAAATACCAGAGAGGAAGACGCAAGGGTATTTCTTTCAAGGGATCGGAAATTTCTTTCGGTGAATACGGTTTGCAGGCGCTTGACAACGGGTGGCTTACAAACATTCAGATAGAGGCATGCAGGGTTTGCGTGATGAGGAGCCTGAAAGGCACGGGCAAGCTATGGATAAGGGCGTTTCCAGACAAATCGGTCACGAAGAAACCGGCAGAGACAAGGATGGGAAAAGGTAAAGGCATGCCCCTTCACTGGGTCAGCGTAATCAAAAGAGGAAAAATGATTTTTGAACTGGGCGGAGTAGCGGAGGAGATAGCCAAGGATTCCCTGAGGTTCGCGGCATCAAAGATACCGTTCAAGACAAGGTTTATCTCAAGAAAAAAACATTGAGGCCGGAAATGTTAAATGTAACAGACTTAAGAAGTTTATCAAGGCAGGAATTGGAAGATAAAATAGCGGCGCTTAAAAAGTCCCTGTTCGAGATGCTTTCGCAGAAAGAAACGGGACGCATAGAAAAATCCAGCGGCATAAAAGACGCGAGGCGCGACATAGCCAGGATAATGACTGTTTTAAGCGAGATGAAGCAAGGGAAGGATAAATAAAATATGGAAGCAAGGTCAAGGCGCAAGCAGAAGGTAGGGATAGTAGTGAGCAATTCCATGGAAAAGACCATAGTGGTCAGGATAGACCGGTCCGCCAAGCACCCGGTCTATAACCGTATTTTGTCCAAATCCACCAAGGTCATGGCGCATGATGAGAAAAAAGAAGCCAAGGTGGGAGACAAGGTAAGCATAGAAGAGACCAGGCCTTTATCCAAGAACAAGAGATGGCGTCTTATAGAGGTAATCAAGAAATGATAACGATGCGTACGATATTAGACGTAGCGGATAACACCGGGGCAAAAAGGGCTTCGTGCATAGGCGTAATAGGCAGGCACGGAAGAAGGATAGCCGAGGTGGGAGATATAATAACCGCCAATATAAAGGAAGCGTCCCCTGACGGAATCGTAAAAGCGGGCGAGGTCGTAAAGGCGGTGGTGGTGAGGACCGTCAATCCTCTAAGGAGGCCGGACGGTTCGTATCTCAGGTTCGATTCCAACGCGCTTGTGATAATAGACGCACAGCTTAATCCCAGGGGCACGAGGATCTTCGGGCCTGTCGCGAGAGAGCTTAGGGATAAAAATTTCATGAAGATCATTTCTTTGGCGCCCGAGGTGATATAATATGGCAAAGATAAAAAAGAACGACACAGTAAAAATATTGGCAGGCAGGGACAGCGGCAAGACCGGAAAGGTACTTACCGTGTTACCCAGGAAATTCAAGGCGCTTGTCCAGGGCATCAATATGGTCAAGAAGCACAGCCGCAGGCGCAGTAATGACCAGGAGGGCGGCATAGTACACAAAGAAAGCCCCATAAGCCTTTCGAACCTGATGGTAATCTGCCAGAAATGTTCCAAGGCTACAAGGATAGGTTTTAGCAAGCTTTCGGACGGGACAAAGGTAAGGATCTGCAAGAAATGCAAGGAAATCATATGACACCGAGACTTTTAGAACAATACAGGAAAACAATCATCCCCGAGTTATCCAAAAAATTCGGATATAAAAACGCCATGCAGGCCCCAAAACTGCAGAAAATAGTCTTGAACATGGGGGTCGGCGCGGGCAGCCAGGATATAAAATTCGTCGAGCAGGCAATGGCGGACATGGGAACTATAGCGGGCCAGAAACCTGTCATAACGAGGGCTAAAAAAGCCATAGCGAACTTCAAAATAAGAAAAGGCC
>JBAZEP010000061.1:0-6194 GCA_041653835.1 Candidatus Omnitrophota bacterium | reverse complement strand
TTTGCCTTGCGCCGCAAAAGTCTTTGCGGCATCAAGCAAAAAATAACCGCCAGTTGGCATTTTTTGCTTGACAAGAAAACGCTTACATGATATACTTTTAAATAAGTTTTAAAAAGATTAATCCAAACTAAAAGGAGCTATCTTATGATCGCCGCGAAAAGAATCAATAAAATCATGTCATTGTTACTCGCCATAATTTTTATATCTACAACTACCGGTTATCCGCAGGATTTAAAAACCACAAATACATTAAGAGTACCTCTATCGTCTGCCCAGCGTTTAGAAGAAGCTATAAATAAGGAGAAACTTGCCAGCAATGCCGGTATAGAAACACAGCAGCAGGCGCTCAACATTGTAAAATATTTTGAAGATCTTCCAGATGGATGGAAAGTAAAAATATTAGTGGACATAAAATTAAATAACGCGGCCACCGGCTTTACGTATCGGGGCATAACGAGCAGTCCGCTGAAGTCATATGATGGGTTCAAAAAAGCCAGAGACGGCAGTAGTTTCATAAATTACACTCTTTCCTATGAAGCAGGTTCTGGCGTTGATATAAATTTATTAATTGAAGACATTGAGCAGAGAATTTTTGAAAACAATCTATACGGTAAACAAGATTGGAATAGGGACCACGCCGGTAATTTAAGGAACATAGCATTTAAAAATGAGAAATTGCCTGTCCGCGGTGCGGCAGGCGAAAAAATATCCAGCAATGCCAGTATTGATGCTGGAAAAAATATCGAAAGAGACCTGAACATAAAAAGAGGTTACGAGTTAATAGATGACCTGTTGTACTTAAGCGAAATTGAGAGCAGGGATGGGATCTATGGCTCACACCAACGGCATATTAATATCTTCACCAAAATGGAAGAACTTAATGAACTTCGTTTCGCGCTTTATTATGCGCCTAATTCGAGTGATTTGGTGGATAAATTGCTCTCTTTGTATATGGGATTTAGTAACTCTTATGATCAAGATTACTTCAGTGTCCTTAGCAGGGTATGTTTAATTCCTACATTGAAATATTTATCCAACGAATTTAAACGAAATAAAATAAGCATAAGAATCGATAAAAAATACGTAAAGCTGTTAGAATCCTTGAAAACTATAGAAGATGAATATGTTAACGAATACTCTCCTGATATATCAAGAGAAGACTATCGCGTTACAGGCCAGAACCTGCTGGATGTAGCCGGATTCGGCAATGTTTCAGGCGAAAAACTCGCCAGTAATGCGGGCATTAAAACTTCATCCCGCGGGTCTGCCGAAGGTTACATCGATGCGGCTACGCATAAAAAACTTAACGAATGGATAAAAGAACATATCGATATAAAATATAGAAATGAAGATCTGGAGAAAAAATTAGGCGTATACAGGTCAATGTCAGTTTACGTTATTCCAGGCATGTTTAAAAATACAGGTGTTATAGGCCATTACGGCATAAGGAACCAGTCAATATACATAGATAAGATGGCTTATGATAGGCTAGGCGATCAACTCGCGAAGCACGAGATAGAAGAGCTTATATATTTAATGAAATACGGTGTAAATCTTTTTACAATCACGATGATTAACTTTCCCAGAGGCGCGGATTTAATCGATTGGCTGCATAGAACCAACAGGGCGATTTCAGAGGAAGAAATGTCCAAGGTGCTGGGAAAACTTGTAAACTGGCTTGATAAAGAAGGTCCCGAGAAAGAAGTCAAAGCTGTTTTACTTAATGCGCATAGCTCTTCATTAGAGATAAAAGACAAGGCTTTTCTAAGGTACGCGTCATATATAAGAGAAAATACGTTGCCTTTATGGTGGCGTGTTGAAAATATACGTGCCTCGATAGCGGCCCCGCTAGCGGCGCTTTCCAGCAGGGAAGATATCGAAGAAGGACCTATTACCGTTGTAATCAGCAAAGATGATATAAGGATAGATGAATATGAGGGAAAAACCCAGCATAGAGCGCATGCTTCATATAAACTTTACAACGGAGAAAGAGAATCACTTGTATTGAAAGCTAGTGAAGATTTTTTTAATGCGATCTCAAAAGCTAACGTTTTGAGAAAAGAATCAGAAGGCAGCACAGCAGCCTATAGAACTTATACTAGTTACTATAGCATTACCATAGATAAAGGAACCGGTCTGGATGAAATCGAAGATATCTTATTAAATGCAGCCGGCATATCAAGAAAATCAAAAACAAGTTATACTGCTTCCAGGTTTGTCCGCGGCAGTGCAGGCAAAACGCTTGCCAGCAATCAGATATTAGGTGCACTAGATCCCAATGCCGCTGTAGAGGCTATGAACAGAGTGTTAAAAAATTATAATCCTACCAATACATATACAGTTCGATCGGTATATGCGGGCATGGGCGCTACGTACCATTATACTACACTTGGTTTTAAAGTAGAGATTACTCCTTCTAAGAACAGGGATCTTGAAGGAAGAAAGTCAGCGATTGATAAATCGCAAGAATATGGTCCTCACCCTCTCAGGACCTATGGTTCGCAGTTTATAACGATTCTTATCTCAAATAAAGTAAAAGATCCAAAAGAAATATTAGAAATGGTTTCTGGGCATCTGGAAAACATAGTTATTTCTTCTGAGAGCGTTGATCGGATAATTGGTAAACTTAGCAAGGCCGTAAACAAAGCAAACTCGCAGATTGTTCCGAACAAAAAACTTGCCGGCAATGCAAAACCGTCTATTACAATGGGCGGGGTAACGCCATATAATCCGCAGGAATTAAGAAAAATATTACTCCATGATTCCAATCTAAATGTGTATAGATTTGCCGCTTCGTTAACAGCCGATAACAATCCAGCTGAAGTAAAAAAATTAATAGATAAAGTTCTTAAAAAACTTTCTCCCGCAATAAAAACAGAAGCCTACAGCATAGTGGAAAGTATGAAGGAAGAATTAAATTCAGCCGGCGAAAAACTTGCCAGCAACCAAAATATCGAACTTACACCCGAGGCAAAAGCTTATAAGATAGAAAGGTTATATACGGAGGCAAGCAACGCGGAAGGGCAGGGCCTGTGGATATTCGCGTATCGCAGGCTTTCCGAACTCGAAAAACTCGCCCCGGAAGATAATAGTATTTATCAGAGAAAATTAACTGCATATGAAAATGCGCTTGAAGAGATCAGCCCACTTGGAAAGATCGCGCTTGAAAGAGGCTTGATCGTTTTATATGACGGCATAGACCAGGATATTGTAAAGAATTTTAAAGATATGCAGAAGACAGACGGCATGAGCAAAGCTACGTCAAATGGTTCGCTTATAGAGCGCGCTATAAAACTCAAGCATTTCGATGAGATGATCAAGACTCTGGCAGGACAAGAGGCTTCGATAGAGGATATATACAATAAGACAGTGGCGGAAACTCTTATTCGCAGCGGAGTGGAAACTATGGTAGATGCGGATCTATCAGGGGAGCCCGCGGGTGTAAGCATAGAAATAGAATCGCACCTGGATGACCCTGTCGTGATGACATCAAGGGCAATTGAGCTGGCAAATATCGTAGGCGGGACTGATATGAGGCATGTTACCATAAATAAAATCCCCGCCATAGGTAAGGTAGGCGAAGATAAGATATTCGAAGGCCCGGGGATAGACACTATAGAAGAAATTGTCTATAACGGCCTTTATCCTAATGTAACGCTGGTTATGTGTTCAAGGGCTCAGATAAAAGCTATAGCAGGCGCTATTGCCAGAGGCCTTAATAGAAGGGTTGAAAAGCTGCGCAAAGAAGGGGCATCAGAAGAAGATATTATAAAGGAACTCCAGGGTTTTAAAAGTTATATAAGTTATTTTTTAAGCAGGGTAAGCGGTAAGCTCGTTGACAATAAAAACATAGCCCGTAAGATATCCCAGGCGGAAACAAAGGAAGAGAAACTTGCCCTTGCTTACAGGTTTATGGATCTGGCATGCGCTTTCTTCGTGGATGCTAATGAGTTATTCATAAATGAATTAAGGAAGAATGGTTTTGGCGAACTTGAGAAACTGGGCTGTCCTCTTACGGTTGAACTTGACGCGAGTACGGGCGAGAAAGAACTTAAGACAAATAGCCTGGTAATAAAAGCACTTACCGAAGGGGAAGGGGCAATTGCCATAGAAGAACTTTCCAGGCATCTCTTGATCGAAGGGTACAAGAATAATTACAGGAACTGGGGATATTATGTATACAGGCTGGGAAGGGCCGGTACAGCGGATACCATACCTATAGACCTTTATAATGCCTTGAAAGCAGGCAAGGGGAATGAGCAGTTAAAGGCAATGACCCTTGAGGAGGCGTCCGAGGCGATCATATACGCTGAAAAAGAGTTTGGCCTGGACGAAGGCGCGTGGGAAAATATGGCGGCAGGGCTTATTACAGGAGGCGTGAATTCGTTTATAAAAGCGGAACAGACAGTGCGGCTTGAAATAGCGAAGATACTTACGAGTGTCGCCATTGAAAATAAAAAATATAATTACGCTATAGGAGAACTCGATAAGCTATACAAACAGCTTGTGAGACTTAATAAAAAAGGTGCTATTGATGATAGCCTTCAGAAGGAAGTAGGGGGTTTACGCGCGAAGATTATAAAAAGTAAAATAGCCAACTTGGCTTCCGATAAAAATGCAGACAAACTTTTGAATTATGTTAAATCTCAAATGCAGAGTCCACTGGAAGAGATGAAAGGTTTATTGTCGAGATATCTTTCAGATATGAAAAAAGGGCTTAGAGGAGAAGAAAGTTCTCTGCAAATGATACCCGCGCATGTTGCTCCGCCTACAGGATTGGAGAAGGGCAGGTTTTATTTTTTAGATGTTGGAGGTTCAAACTTGAGGGTAGGGGGAGTTAATTTAATGGGAGATGGCAAGTATGAGATGGTAGGTAAAATAAAAGAAGGCCATTTCAGTGATCAGCAAAAGTCAGTAACCGCCGTTGCAGCGGACCTTTTCGGTTATATAGCTGAAAACATAGCCGATTATCTCGAAGTGAATAATATAAATAATGAAGAAAATATAATATTAGGGTTTACCTGGTCTTTTCCAGTTGAGCAGACAGGTGTGGATTCCGGAATCCACAAATTCTGGACTAAAGGATGGCAGACCAAAGGTGTTGTAGGCCAGGACCCTGTTAAGCTGCTCAGGCAGGCCATAACCGCTAATTCCCGGTTACAGGGAAGAAAAATAGTAGTTCAGGCCATCTGTAATGACACAGTCGGAACTTTCGCGGCCGGTAAATACGTTGATCCTGATTGCGGTGAGGGTGTAATACTTGGAACCGGCACGAATGCAAGCCATCCGGAACAGATAGCCAATATACAAAGATGGAGCGGAAAAGTATCTTTCTCTGAGATGTGTATTAATCAGGAATGGGGCGCGTTTGACAAGGTTTTATTGACTGATTGGGACAAGCTGCTAGATGCCGAAAGCGATAATCAGGGAAAACAGATTTTAGAAAAAACATTTTCAGGTATGTATCTCGGGGAAATAGCAAGGCTGATTTTAAAAGACCTGATAGCGAGAGAAATGCTATTTGGAGGCCGTAGTTCCAGGGCATTTGATGAAAAATATCATAATGAAAATAACCTCACAGGTTTTCAAGCCAGCTATATGTCAAGGATACTTGCTGATAATTCAATGGATTTAGAAGACGTCAATGCTCTTTTAGCGGGATTGGGTATCGCTGATTCAACAACAGAAGACAGGAAACTTTTAAGAGACGTAAGCATGATGGTAACTAAAAGAGGCGCACGTATAGCTGCCACAGTCATGCTGGCTACTGTCATGAAAAACGATCCGAACCTGGAAAACCCGCATAGCATAGCCATAGATGGATCATTGTTTGAAAAATTTCCTTTCTTTAAAGCTTCTATGGAAGAGGCATTAGTGGATTTGGCTGGAGATAAGGCCTCAAAAATTAAAATGTTTTTGATAAAAGATGGTTCAGGCGTTGGCGCTGCAATATTGGCCGCGGTCGCGTATAATACAGCCAAAATCTCTGATTTGAAACGTATTACAGATGAAGTTGGTTCCGCTTTGTAATTTTTTAAAAATTGTTCTTGACAGGTTTAGAAACGGATGTTATAGTAACTGCCACTATTGGAGCAAGTCTGTTCATTTGAAAATTTCCTCTTGACGACCAGGTTTCCGTGTGGTAAACTTCTAGTTCCTAAAGAAGAGGTTAATTTATTGTATAAGTTTCCTTG
>JBAZEP010000060.1:0-6433 GCA_041653835.1 Candidatus Omnitrophota bacterium | reverse complement strand
AGCTGAGCATAAAACTTCCCATAAGCGAGGATACGATCCGCAAGCTTCATGAGGAAGTCAGGGCGAGAGATAATCATATCAAATCACTGAATAGCCAGTTGAGTGAAAAAGACTCCCAGCTGAAAGAGCTGGGTATAAAACTCCCCATAAGCGAGGACGCTATCCGTAAGCTTCATGAAGAGATTAGATCTAAAGATAATCAATTAAGTTTATTGCAGGGATCGCTTAATACCGCGGATGAAAAATCAAGGCAGGTTGACAGGGATTACGCTATTAATAAAGATATTTTAGCTACCAGGGTTAAACAGGTGTATGAGCTTGTCGAAAAAATAGATAATTTAAATAATGAGTTAAAATCTTTGCGGGATGCGCTCGCTGAAAAAGACTCCCTATTGAAAGAGCTGAGCATAAAACTCCCCATAAGCGAGGATACGATCCGCAAGCTTCATGAGGAAGTCAGCGCGAGGGACAGCCATATCAAATTACTTAATAGTCAGTTGAGCGAAAAAGAAGACTTGCTAAAAGACCTTAACATAAAACTCCCCATAGCCGAAGATAAGCTCCGGAAGCTCGATGAAGAGGTTAAGGCACGCGAAGACGCTATCGTGAAATTGCGCGAAGAAGTCCGTGCGAGGGACTTGCAGGCCAAATCACTTGACAATGCACTCGCTGAAAAAGACTCCCTATTGAAAGAGCTGAGCATAAAACTTCCCATAAGCGAGGATACGATCCGCAAGCTTCATGAGGAAGTCAGGGCGAGAGATAATCATATCAAATCACTGAATAGCCAGTTGAGTGAAAAAGACTCCCAGCTGAAAGACCTGAGCATAAAACTTCTCATAACCGAAGATAGGCTCCGCAAACTCGATGAAGAGGCCAGGGTACGCGAAGACGCTATCGCGAAACTTCGCGAAGATGTCCGCGCGAGGGACTTGCAGGTCAAATCACTTGACAATACGCTCGCTGAAAAAGACTCCCAGCTGAAAGAGATGGATATAAAACTTTCGACGAGTGGGGATATTATCCATAAACTTCACGAAGAAACCAGGGCAAGGGATAACCGTATAGAGTCTCTTGAAAATTCTCTTGATGAAAGGAACGGTAAGTTAAGGGAGCTGGACAATGAAACAAAGTCTTTACGAGGAAGCCTTGATGAGAAACGCGCGGAGTTGACGCGCGTAAATAAAGAGATCCTTTCTATCTATGGCTCAAAGACATACCGGCTGATAGTAAGGCCTTTTATCTGGCCGGTTTTTTATTTTTTGAAAAAGATACTCAAACCCATCCTGCGTATATATGGATTTTTAAAAAAGCCGGTCTTCGCGAAAAAAAATACTAATAATGTCTTTATTTCATACCTGCATTCAAAAACTACGGAAGCCAGATATATGCAGGAAAATGAATATCATATAAAATTTACGAATACCGGTTTCAAGGAAGAGACAATAAAGCTTCTTATAGATATCTGGCCTTATACCAGAAAGTCCCATCCGGAAAGGCATTACGCTTATTTTGCCGCGGAGTTTTCGATAAAGCCCAGGGATTTTATCGCGGTAAAAATGCTGTATGACTGGGAAAAGGGAGCTATATTTTCCGTGAACGGTGAGAATAGAAAGATATGCGATGCCTGGCGCGGGGAAATGAAAGACAGCGAACTTTATGCCATACAGGCGTTACTTTTGGATGCCGGAAATAACAATATCATAAATAGATTAGATATCCTGCAAAAGCTTACAAAATGAAAATCTTGAATATAATCCAGCGTTATCCGCCCGCGATCGGCGGATCAGAAGTGTGGTGCCGTAATATATGCCGGTTTTTAGCGGCTAAAGGCATGCTGGTGAAGGTTTCTACCATGGACCTGTATAAAGTGGAAGAATGCTGGATGGAGCTCCCGGTGGAAGATAGATGCATGAAACTCGGGGAATATGATAATGATGACGGCGTATTTATAAAAAGATATCCTGTGTGGTCTTTTGGAAAAAGCTGCCCCAGCCTGACAGTCATTAATTTTATTTTGTACCGCTTGAAGTTTATAAAAACAGAGATAGGGCATATCTTCAGGAACAGCCCGAATTCATTGCGTATGTATCGCGGCTTATTCAGGGAAATCAGGGAAGCCGATATCGTACACCTGCATACATTGCCTTATTTTCACAATATAGCGGGTTATTTTATAGCCAGGATTTATGGAAAGAAGATAGTCATTACCCCGCATTTCCACCCCGGCCATAAAGAATACGAAAAAAAGATATTGTTCAGGATAATGGATAAATGCGACGCGGTTATCACGGTAAGTAAATACGAAAAAGATTATCTCGAGAAAAAAGGGGTCAGCCCTGAAAAAATATTCGTTACGGGAAACGCGCTCCTGAAAGAGAAACCGGGGGATCCCGGGCTTTTTGATACGGCAAGACGGGATTTATTCAAAAAATACACGGTATCCGCCGACTCTAAAAAGATATTATTCCTCGGGAGGAAGGAGCCTTATAAGGGCATAGAATACCTTATAAAGGCCGCAAAAGAGCTTGCTATAAAGGATAATGTGCGCATATCGCTTTTACTGGCGGGCCCCGATACCGCGGCTTTCAAAATAAATTACCAGGATTATTTGAAAGGCGCCTCCGGCAAATTAACCATAACGGATTTCGGCACAGTTTCAGATATCGAAAAAGAAATTTTGCTTGAAACCTGCGATGTCCTGGCGTTGC
This sequence comes from Candidatus Omnitrophota bacterium, assembly GCA_041653835.1. Taxonomy (GTDB): domain Bacteria; phylum Omnitrophota; class Gorgyraeia; order Gorgyraeales; family Gorgyraeaceae; genus UBA10183. The sequence continues at coordinate 3,722 of JBAZEP010000060.1, read as the reverse complement.
CTTCGGAATATGAGGCGTTCGGTATAGTATTTTTAGAGGCGTGGCGATACGGGAAGCCTGTGGTCGGATCTAATATAGGGGCGGTGCCGGATGTTATAAAAGGCGCGGGATTGTGCGCGGAATACGGGAATGTAAGAGATTTAAAAGATAAGATCAAATTGTTACTATATGACAGGAAGCTCGCGGCGGCGCTGGGCAGGGAAGGGAAAAGAAAGGTGAAAGAGGAATACTCTCTGGAAAATATCGGCGCCAAGGTGTTCCATATCTACAAGAATTTGAATAATTATAAAAAAAGGATATTGGTAGTGAGTAATTTTTTTCCCCCATACTGTGAAGGAGGGGCGGAGATAGCGGCTTACGAACAGGTAAGATCATTAAAGAATACAGGTTTTGATATAAGTATATTTTCCGGAAAGATAGATAATAAAAAACCGCGCTACAGCATGTCTGTGGAAAAAAAGGATTTCAATATCATGCGCGCCAATTTTCATGCGGCTGATTTCTCAGAGGATATTGCGTATATAAAAAATGATATTTTGCAGGAAAGCTTCAGGAACAGGCTTTATGATATCGCTCCGGATATCGTGCATTTTCATAATATAGACGGTTTTTGTCTCGGGATGATAGAGGATTGCGGCAGATTAAGCATACCCATGGTGATGACCTTACACGATTATTGGCACCTTTGTTTCAAAAAGACGCTCTTGAAAGAGGACGGTATTTTATGCGAAACAGGGAAAAGAGAGTGTTTGGGCTGTAGAGGCGAAAAATCCCCAAAAGACGGTAATCTTATGCCGGGATCGGAAAGGGACCGCTTATTTATGGAATACCTGGGCAAGATAGATCTTTTGATATCGCCAAGTAATTATCTTGCCGAGAGATTTATAAATAGCGGTGTTTCCAGGGACAAGATGAGAGTGATAAATAACGGGATCGACATAACAAGATTTGGTAACACAAAAAAAAGAAGATCTGCAAAGATGCGTTTCGGTTTCGCCGGAACTATCAGGCGGCATAAAGGCGTGGAAAATCTCTTAAAGGCGTTGTTTTTATTGAAACAGAGAGGGAAGGTAAAATTTTCCCTTACTATCGCTGGGAAAGGGGAGGATTTGTTTATAGATTATTTCAAAAGGATTATCAGGGAATCCGGGCTTAAAGATCATGTGCGCCTTCTGGGGGAAGTGGATAATAAGGACATGAAAAGATTTTATGAGAACATAGATGTTTTAGTTGTCCCTTCCATATGGCCCGAGAATTCACCTGTTACCATAATGGAGGCGTTAGCTTCGGGTACGCCGGTATTGGCTTCCGATATAGGCGGGATACCGGAGTTGGTCCAGGATGGTACGCACGGATACCTGCATAAACATGATGACATTTCTTCGCTGATGGAGAATATGAAAAAAATGATGGATAGCGCGCCGGATGAGATAGAAGCCATGCGGAAGGCATGCCTGGAGAGGGCGCGGGAGTTCAATATGACGCGGCAGGCGGGATTAATAGCGAGTGAATACAACCGTTTAATGGGATAACGTGGTCAAATATGATATAAAAGATTTCCTGGGCAAAGGCTGGCATAAGATAGAGACGGATGGTTTTAGCGAATGGGTGTGGTCAAAAAAAGAGGCCTTCCTGAAATTCCCGCCCCGCAATAACGGTTTTTCCCTTTATTTTTCTTCCGGAGATAGCGCGAACAAAGAGTTGTTGATTTATGATATGGAAAGAGGGCTGACAGGGAGATATATTTTTGATACAGCTGTCAAGCAGGTGGATATATTACCTCCGGTAAATTCAATAAAAATATCAGTAGCAGGAGGGGGGATCTGCCTGCGGCGCATAGCCTCTTTGATGGCATACCGCGAGTTATCCAATGCCTATCCTTCTGTATTTGAAATAGAAACTACCACCTTGTGCAATATGAACCCCCCATGTTTGATGTGCGACAAAAGCGTACCCGGATTGGTCGTCGAGCGGCCGCATATATCCAGGCTTATAATAGATAAATTAAAACCTTATCTGAAATACGCTTATACGGTTTCCCTGACAGGGGTCGGAGAACCCTTGCTATGCGAAACTTTACCGGATATCCTGAATAGCGTTAATTCCAGAAAAACATTTACATTGTTCAATTCCAACGGCCTGCTTCTTACTAAGGGCATGTGCCTGGATTTGATAGCCTGGAAGCTGGGCGCGATAGATTTCTCGATAGACGCGGCTACGGCGGCTACCTATGCCAAGATCAGGAATAAGGGCAAGTTTTCAAGATTAAAACATAATATAAAACAACTGGCCACGCTTAAGAAAGAAAAAAACACGGATTATCCGAAAATTATAATAAATATGGTGCTCATGAAAGAGAACATGGAAGAATTACCTGATTTTATAGAGTTGGCCGCCCTGCTGGGAGCGCAGGCGGTATATACAAAAATGCTGAAACCTTTGACGGAGAATATAGTTATCAAAAAAGGAAAATTCATTTTTGATTATAATAAGCAGATACTTGACACCTGTTCGGACCGGTTCAGGAAAATAATGCTTTTATCAAATAAACGCGCCGATGACTTGGGCGTGGAATTTACCGGACCTGATATTAAAGCACAGCGGCCGGGCGCGGCATATAATATCCGTAAAGACTGCGCTGTGCCGGTTCCCATGTGCAAAAAACCTTGGACTGACGCGTTGATAGGCATAGATGGAAGTATCAGGTTTTGCTGTCATATGCAACCGGATGGCCGGGATCAAACCATGGTCATAGGAAACCTCAATGACCGGGGTTTTGAAGATATATGGAATGGGCCTGTGGCGGCAAGGATACGCAGACAGTTTATAAACGGAGTTTTTCCAAAAGAATGTTCGGTGTGTCCCCAATATGATACCTCTAACCAATGAAAAAAGGATTAGTCCAGCCTTTTTGCTTTTAACGGCAATAGCGTTATTTTTTATCATAACCAATATTATATGGCTTGCTATGGATACCATGCCGCCTTCCTGGGACGATTCTATCCATATGAAATTATCGATACTTTATTCAAGGGTTGTGCCGCAGATGGCATCGGAAGGCGGTTTTAAGGAGTTCATGTCTTTAAGCAGTTATTATCCGCCTTTTTTCCATATATCTGCATTGCCTGCGCTTTATTTATACGGGTTTAACGAAGACTATATGGTCTATGTAAATTTTTTATATTTGATAATACTTATTTTTAGCGTGCATGGAATAGGGAAAATATTGTTTAACAGCAGGGTAGGCGTTTTTTCCGCTTTACTCACGCTCCTGTACCCCATAATATTCGGGCTGTCCAGGAGATATCTGCTGGATTTTGCCCTGGTTTCCATGGTTTGCCTGGTACATTACCTGGCATTGCGGTATCATAAAGAAAACAAACCGGTTTTAGGGCTTTTATTGTTTTTATCCATGATATCGGCAGGTTTAGTAAAACAGACAGCCATTATATTTTTTATTCCCGCCATAGGACTGCTTTTTTTTAGAAAATGCCCGAAGAACAAGATGTTGTGGGTTTTTCCGTTAAGCGCTTTTCTAGTGCTGTTTTTAATAGAAAACCGTTCTTTTCAAAATATAATGGGAAGGGAATCTTTCGGTTATAAATACGCAAGTGTTTTTAACGCTATAGAAATAGTAAAGAGAGTTTATGGAAATCTTATATGGTATGCAGGCGAAATAAGGCGTACCATGGCCTCGAATTTCCTTCTGCTGTTCTTTTTTA
>JBAZEP010000059.1:0-6930 GCA_041653835.1 Candidatus Omnitrophota bacterium | reverse complement strand
AAAGACACATGTCTCTGTCTCTATCGGCGTATCCGCTTTCCCGGAGGACGGCAAGAGTTATGACGAATTAATCATGAAGGCGGATGAGAGGCTTTACAGGGCCAAACGCGAAGGCAAAGATAAGGTAATAGTCGAGTAGATGATGAATCCATTTATTTATTTTATTCTTTATATGTTTATCCTGGTTATGAGCTACAGGGCGGAATTCCGGCGGTCAGTGTGGGCGGCCGTACTGATAAGCGCGGGTGTGCTCGCGGCGGAGTTCAGGCACATATCGTACGAGACGGTTGTGTTCATAGTGTTCTTTAACGCCATCCCTTTTATAGCGGAAAAGTTCAAGAGGAATTTCAGCGTCTATAAATCCGTTATGCGCAACGAGTTCGAATCGGTAAAGAAATCTTACGATAATCTCATGGACGCCGATAAAAAACAGCTGGAATCCAACCTTGAAATAGAGAGAAAGACCCAGCAGGTATCATCTTTATATGAGATCTCCAAGGACATGTCCGCCTGCCTTACATTTGAAGACATCTTCGATATATTTTCCTCGGTCCTTAAGAAAACATTCAGGTTCAGGCTCGCGAGGCTGGTATTCCTGAAAGGTAGTAAAGACCAGATAGACTCTATTTATGAGATAGAGCTGGGCAGGTCTTATGCCAAGGCGGCGCCTGATAATTTCGACAGGGAACTCATAGACGCTATATTCGAGTCAGGGAAAGATGTCCTTATCTCGCAGGCCGACGATTCACCTTATTCAAAAAGGCTTTCGATCATAAAAGATTTTGATACGCTGATAGGCATACCTCTTGTGTCCGAAGAAAAAATAGCCGGCATCTTATATATCGAAAATATCCCCAGGATGTATTTTGAAAATTTCCTGATCTTGGCCGGGCAGTTCGCGATACAGCTCCAGAAAGTCATCCTGTATAAAAAAGTCCAGGACATGGCGATAACGGATTCGCTTACTGAGGTATTTACCAGGCGGTATTTCCTCGAGAGGTTCAGGGAGGAAATACGGAGGTCAATGCGCAGGAAATCCGCTATGTCTTTTCTTATGATAGACCTGGATTATTTCAAGGAAAAGAACGATAAATTCGGGCATCTCGTGGGAGACGTCATATTGAGAGAAACAGCGTTGGTCCTGAAATCCACCCTCCGCGAGATTGATATAATAGGAAGATACGGCGGGGAGGAATTCAGCGTAGTGCTGGCGGGGATATCCAGGGAAGGCGCGCTCCTCGCGGCGGAACGTCTGCGTTCCAGCGTAGAGCATTCTGTGTTCAAGGCATACGATGAAAAAGTTTCCATCACTATCAGCATAGGCATCAGCGTTTTTCCGGAAGACGGGGTGGACGAGGACACCCTTATAGAGACAGCGGATAGGGCGCTCTATAAAGCCAAAGAAAAAGGCCGCAACCGCGTCTGCTAAGGCTACATTTAAGACAGTGTCGCAAATGTGGCCTTAAGCGCCAAAAAGTATTTGCAATCTCTCCTAACTTAATGTAATATAAATAGCTATGCAAGCTATAGGTATCGACCTTGGGGCAACGTTCATAAAGATAGGTCTTGTGGATGGCAGGGGCAAGGTCTATTTTAAGCGAAAGACAGGCACGCCTGCTGATCCAGGAAAAGCCCTTCTCATAAATTCCATTGTAACCAGCGTAAAAGATATGCTCAAGCGGTCGCCTGGCAAAATTTCCGGCGTAGGCATTGGTGTGCCCGGCCCGGTAGATTCCAGGAAAGGCATTGTACATTATTTTCCCAATATAAAAGGATGGAAAGAGACTCCCCTTAAAGCCATATTGCAAAAAAAGCTTGGCATGAGGGTAGAACTTGATAACGACGTAAACGCCATGACTCTGGGCGAGTTCGTGTTTGGCGCCGGCAAAGGCTGTGATAACCTGGTTTGTGTTACGCTCGGCACAGGAGTCGGCGGAGGCATTATAATAAATAGGAAGCTTTACAGGGGCGGTTCGATGTGCGCGGGTGAGATAGGCCATATACCTATCAATGAGACCGGGCCTCTGTGTAATTGCGGCGGTATTGCCTGCCTTGAAAGATACATAGGTAATAGATATATACTAGAAAGGGCCAAAGGCGCGTTCGGAAAAGATATTACCCTTGAGAGGGTCAGCGCCCTGGCGGGGTCCGGCAACAAAAAAGCCATAGCTATCTGGACGGATGTCGCGGAGAAATTAGGCACGGCGCTCACGGGCGTAGTCAACCTCCTGAATCCGGATAAGATCGTCATTGGCGGCGGGGTAAGCAGGGCCGGGAGATTTATCCTGGCGCCTCTCAGGCGGGAAATAAAAGAACGCGCCATGAAAGACCAGGCGAGGCACGTAAAAATAGTCAGCGCGAAACTCGGGATGGACGCCGGCATTATCGGCTCCTCGCTGCTTGCGCGAAGGTCATAAATGATTAAATTTACAGGTTTTTGCATATTTCTGACGTTATTTTTATTTTGCGGAGCTTGTTTTGCCGCGGGGGATAAGCCGATAGAGGTTAACGGCGACCAGGTGGAATTTTTCCCAAAGGAAAAAAAAGTGGTCGGCAAAGGCAATGTCACTATCGACTACGAAGGCATCAGGCTTACCTGCGACAGGATAATTGTTTACAGCGAGACAAAGGACGCGGAGGCTGAAGGCAATGTCGTTATGCAAACTGAGGGAAGTGAGCTGAAAGGCGAAAAGATAACATATAATTTCAACACAAAGGTCGGGGCCATCCTGAAGGCCAGGGCAAAGTCCGGGGAATGGTACGCGTTCGGGGACAAGATAGAACTTCTCTCAAACAGCGCTTACAAGATCATGAACGGATATATGACAAGCTGCGGGCTCCTGAAGCCTCATTATAAAATAGCGGCTAAGACTATTATGATCGATCCGGCTGACGGCAAGGTTTCCGCCAGCGATGTCGCGGTCAAGGTCGGAAATACGCCGATAGCGTACCTGCCGAAATATAATTTTAACTTAAAAACAAGCGGCTGGCCCACCATACACGTTATTCCTGGAAGCAAAAGCAAATGGGGCGCGTTCGCGTTAAACAGCTACAGGTATGAGTTCGACGATAAAAGCAGCCTCACATTGAGGCTGGACGAGAGGTCTAAGTGGGGATTGGCGGAAGGCCTTGATTATAAATATTATCTGGATGGTTTCGGCACAGGGCTTTTAAGGACATATTACACAAATCAACGGGACGTGGACAGGAACGAGCCGGTTAAAGGCGAGGAAGAGAGATACAGGATACAGGCGCGCCATCGCTGGGATATCAATGACCGGGCAATGGCTATCATGGAATACCACCGCATGAGCGACGCTACCATGATAAAGGATTATTTTTACAGGGAAGAATACGAAAGAGAGGCATCCCCCGAGTCTTATATTTACGCTTTGGACAGGCAGCCTGAATATTCCCTGAGCGTCCTGGCGCGTAAAAGGGTCAACCATTTCCAGGATGTTACCGAACGGCTTCCCGAAACCAGGTTCAACCTTAAAGACCAGAGGCTTTTTGACCTGCCGCTTTATTTTAAAACAGACACTACCTTTACCAGCCTGAATAAAAAGACGAGCGACAACGCGGATGATCTGAACGTCATGAGGTTCGATACGTATAATAAATTCACCGCGCCGCTTAAACTTGTTGATTTCCTGAGCGTGGCGCCTTTTGTAGGTTCAAGAGACACGATTTACAGCCGGGGATTGAACGGGGAGGAAGATGAGCTCAGGACGGCTTTTTATACCGGCGTGGACCTGAGCACAAAATTTTCCAGGACATACGAGGCCTCGGGCAGATTCCTGGGGGTCGATTTCAATAAACTCCATCATATAGTCACTCCCACGGTTGAATACAGGTATATCCACCAGCCGTCGATCGATCCATCGGAACTCGGGCAATTCGACGATATAGACGCCATAGACCAGAAGAGCGCGTTTACCCTTGGGTTGGAAAACAGGTTCCAGACCAAACGCATGATGGGCGGCAGTCTTAAGACGGTTGACCTGGGATATTTGTTGATAACAGGCGATTATCTTTATAAGCCCGAGGGCCGCGGCAGTCAGTTCTCGAATGTAATAGGAGACCTTGAACTTACTCCTTTTAAATGGCTGAGGTTCGAATCCGATACGCGGTACGACCCGGATACAAAGGATTTCCAGACATGGAATACGGACTTATATATCAATAAGTCGGACGATTGGCAGTTAGGTTTCGGTTCCAGGTATGAGCAGAATAAGATAACCGAGCTTACCTCGGAATTATTTTATAAATTAAACAATGAATGGGCGTACAGGGTATTAGGAAGGTATGACCTGAAAGAGGTAGAGGATAACGGGCATAAATTAGTGAACAGGTTCAAAGACAGGGAGATTACCGTTATAAAGGATCTGCATTGCTGGCTGGCTGAGGCGAGCCTTAGTTCCAGCAGGGACGGGGGCATAACGTTCTGGATGGTCATGAAACTGAAAGCCTCGCCCAAAGTGCCGTTCGATTTTAAGAACTATTACCCGCATCCTAAGTAGTTCTCGACAAACTCGAACAATATTCTTCGAGCGATCCGCCGCAGGCGGAGAGTCGAGAAGTAAAATAGGAGTCATTATGAATATAGCGATTATCGGGGCAGGCTATGTCGGCTTAGTCACAGGCGCCTGTTTCGCGGAACTTGGGAATGAGGTAATTTGCGTGGACAACGATCCTGAGAAAATAGCGCTCCTAAAAAAACTCAAAATGCCTTTTTTCGAAAAAGGCCTTGCTCAACTGGTCAGGAAAAATGTCAGGTCAGGCAGGCTGGTTTTTACGGATAGTATCGAATACGCCGTAAAAAAATCCCTGATCATCTTTATCTGTGTGGGCACGCCTCCTAAATACGGCGGGGAGGCGGATCTTTCGCATGTCGAGAATGTAGCCGCCAGGATAGCGAGGAGCATGCCTTCTTACAGGCTTATAGTAGAGAAAAGCACCGTGCCTGTCGAGACAGGGAGATGGATCGAGCATACTGTCAGGATTAATAACAAAAAAGGCATAGGTTTTGATGTGGCATCTAACCCTGAATTCCTGAAAGAAGGCACCGCCATAGAAGATTTTATGCGGCCGGACAGGATAGTGGTAGGCGTGGGAAGCAAAAAAGCGGCGAGCCTGCTTACGAAGTTATACAGGCCCATAAAAGCCGAGATAGTGGCTACGGATATAAGAAGCGCGGAGCTCATCAAACACGCGTCGAATTCTTTCCTCGCCATGAAGATATCTTTCATAAACTCCATCGCCAATATTTGCGAGAGAACAGGCGCAGATGTGGACAGGGTAAGCCATGGCATAGGCCTGGACAAAAGGATAGGCGCCAGTTTCCTGAAAAGCGGCATAGGTTACGGCGGTTTTTGTTTTCCCAAAGACCTGGACGCCTTTATACATATCTCGGATAAGGTCGGGTATGATCTCAGTATTTTAAAAGCCGTCAGAAAAGTCAACGAACACCAGAAGCAGGTTTTTCTCAAAAAAATAGAAAAAGAGATATGGATAATAAAAGATAAGACCATAGGCGTGCTCGGACTTTCGTTCAAGCCCGACACAGACGATATACGCTTCGCGCCCGCGATAGATATAATAAATTCCCTTATGCGTAACGGCGCCAGGATAAAGGCGTATGACCCCAAAGCCATGGAAAAGGCAAAGGGCGTTTTAAAAGGCGTGACTTTCTGTAAGGACCTTTATGAGGCCGCCAGGGACAGCGACGCGCTCCTGATACTGACGGAATGGAAAGAGTTCAAGAACATGAAACTGAGCCGCGTAAAGAAGCTCTTGAAACATTCTTTAATAATAGACGGGCGCAATATCTTCAAGCCAATGGAAATGCGCAAGCTCGGTTTCAAATATGTTTCCATGGGAAGGAATATATGATAGACGGCGTAAAAATAAAAAAATTAAAGATAATACCTGATGAAAGAGGGAGGCTCATGGAAATACTGCGTTCGGATGAGCCTGTTTTCGAGAAATTCGGGCAGGTGTACATGACTACCGCGTATCCGGGCGTGACAAAGGCATGGCACTACCATAAATTGCAGGATGATCATTTTACATGCATATCGGGTGTGATGAGGCTGGCTTTATATGACAGCCGGAAAGATTCCCCTACTTATAAAGAAGTGAACGATTTTATAATTTCTCTGGATAATCCGATACTTGTTAAGATACCTAAACTCGTATATCATGGTTTCAAATGCGTCAGCGCTCAAGAGGCGATGGTCATCAATGTCCCCACCATGCCTTATAACTATAAAGCGCCGGACGAGTACCGCCTGGACGCGTTTGACAACGATATACCATACGACTGGCGGAGGTGAGATATGAAAGGTGTGATACTGGCGGGCGGTTTAGGCAAGCGGCTCGAGCCATTGACACGCATAACGAATAAACACCTGCTTCCCGTATACGGGAAGCCTATGATATATTACCCCATACAGGCGCTTGTGGACGCGGGCATAAAAGATATCCTTATAGTTACGGGCGGGAACCACGCCGGAGAATTCCTGAGGCTTTTGGGAAATGGCTCGGAATTCGGCCTAAAGGCGATAAATTACACTTATCAAAAGGGCGAGGGCGGTATAGCCGAGGCGCTCAGGCTCGCGGAGCATTTCGCGGATAATGATAAAATCGTAGTAATCCTGGGAGACAACCTTATAGAAAGATCTATCAAGCGTCACGTGGGTGATTTTTCCAGGCAGTCAAAAGGCGCCAAGATCCTTCTTAAAAAAGTAAGCGATCCCGAGAGATTCGGGGTAGCTGAGATAAAAGGCAAGCGCATCGTAGGAATAGCGGAAAAACCCAAACACCCAAAATCCAGCTACGCCGTTACAGGTATTTACATGTACGACAGGAAGGTATTCGATATAATAAAAACCCTCAAGCCTTCCGACAGGGGAGAGCTTGAGATCACGG
>JBAZEP010000058.1:0-7146 GCA_041653835.1 Candidatus Omnitrophota bacterium | reverse complement strand
CTTTCATCAGGAAATTAGCTATACCTATATAAACCTTGCCTTTGCCGCGGTGCGCCAGCGCGGATATGGTAACTTCCTTTGCCTGCCGGTTATTCTTAGTATAGTTCATAAGCACCACATAATCCACAATGCCCTGCTCCAGCCATCCGGGCCAATCCTGGAAAGCCGCGGAAAAAGCGGTGTCAGGAGAGGCTATCACCGCGCACGAAACAAGCATCTTTGGGAATTTCTTTTTTACGGTCTTGGCGAGCTTGTCCACAAGATTCGTGACCTGCTCCCTTTTCCAATCGTCCCAGATAAGGGAATTATCATTATCGTAATTCATTGTGAACGGATCCAGGCCTGTTTTTTCCTTGAATCTTTTCACATTTTCTTCCCCATATCCATAGGTAATGCCGAATCTATTGAAACTCGACCTGGGTATAAAAGGTATGGGATACGGGTAGCGCGCATAATCAAGATGGACGCCTGCCATGCCCGGGTATCTTGTTATGATCTCGTTTACCACCGACGCCATATATTCCACTGTACGCGGGTCGCCGGGCTCAAGAAAAAGCTGTTCGTCTCTCAGATAATATTTGTCCAATTCATTTACATCTTCCGTCCTCATTGGAGACCTTTTGTGCTGGTCTTTCGTCAAAATAGAATCTCCGAATTTCTCCGGCGCCCCGGTATTCCTCGTCTTCCCCGCGCTAAGGACAGTCATCCACGCGAAAACCTTGATATCGCATCTTTTGGCCTCTTCTAATATGACATCTATCGCGTCCATTCCATAATAAGATTTGCCGCTGCGATAGAGCTGGAGGTATATCTCGCTGATCCCTTTTTTTTCGCAGAATTTTACCAGTTCAAACCCCGCCTTTGGGGAATAAAGCACTTTTTTTTCTGAAAAACACGTAACCCATACGCCTTTCGCGGGAGATTTTTTATCTTTCCCATACGCGGACAACTGCGGCAATAAAAAAATCGCCAGAAGAAATATCACGGTCCTTTTCAAAAAAATCATTTCTCTCCTTTTATGGCAATGATGAATTCGCCGCGAGGCTGGTTTTTGATAAAGTGCTCTATGGTTTCCGAGACCCTGGCGCGCATGACCTCCTCGAATATCTTTGTGAGTTCGCGCAAAACAGCTATTTCCCTGTCCCCCATTATATCCAGGATATCTTTCAGCGCCTTCAAAAGCCTGTGGGGCGATTCATAAAGCACAATGGTCCTTTTTTCCGCGCTTAACGCCTTCAGCTCATTCCGTCTCCTGCCCGGCTTCTGGCTAAGAAAACCCTCGAACACAAAACTGTCCGTAGGCATGCCTGATAAAACAAGGCCGGCTATAATGGCGCTCGGCCCCGGGATGACCGTAAGAGGGATATTGTTTTCTATCGCGAGCCTTATTATATTAAAACCAGGATCGCTTATTCCGGGCGTGCCGCTATCAGAAACAAGCGCGATATCTTTGCCCTCTTTTAAAAGTTTCAAAAGATATTCGCCCTTCTGGATTTTATTATATTCGAAATAACTTGTGGTAGACGTACTGATACCATAATGCGAAAGAAGCTTTTTCGTATGCCTCGTGTCCTCGCACGCGATAAGGCCGGCTGATTTAAGCGTCTCAATCGCGCGGAATGTTATATCCTTGAGATTCCCTATCGGCGTGGAAACCACGAAAAGTTTTCCTGTCATATGTGTTATATTATAACACATATTTACTTAATGAGGTTGAAATATCCCGCTGATCCGGCAATTCTAACCAAGTTGGAAGTCTTATAAACCCATATTTACCGTATTTTGTCCATGTAAAATCCTTCCCACCTCGTTGATAACGCCTACTTTATCTGGTATTGTTACGCTTATAAAGCCTCCTTTGCCAGGCATAGGATTCCCGTATGCTCTTACTGAATCAGGGAAAGCTAATATTTGACCAATGACTTTTCCTCTATAAGCTACAATTCCGTTCTTTTTAATCATTAGACTGTTAGGTGAATACCATTTTGTCGCATAGGTACTTCTTCTATGAACTCTCCAGCCTTCAAAATCTCGAGAATAACCTTCTTCGTATTCTGGAAACCATGTCTCATAATCCCCATTTACTTCAACAACATATCCATCAGAAGTGCGATCCATAAATCCTCTGCCGGTATACTCACCCTCTTTATACGTTATAGAAATTGGCGTGCCTGGTTTCCCTACTAAGAATTTCCTGCTATCTAAAAATTTAACATCAAACACGAAATCTGTAACTTGAGACAAGAGAGTCAATATTCTTGGATTTTGAGTCAAACCCAATTCTAACTCGCAATTTTTTGCTTTTGCCATATAAGATACCCAATGAAAAATTAACTTAGCGACACCTTTAGGAGGAAATTTTCCTAAATCTAACGCATTTAATTTTACATAACCTCTGCTTATATCAATTTCAATATTTGCATCATTTATCATAGTATCTTGTATTAAAGGCCGTATTTTTTCCCATTTACCACTTTCTTTTATATAAACTCTGAATACTTCATTAGAATCAGGGTGCGATGATAGTAAGATTTCTGTTTTACCATCGGATAATACAAAATCAGGGACCTTTTCTTTGGGTAGTTTTCTGGCTAAAAGCTCGATATTTTTTAGACTTTGCCGCTGAGTGTTTACGCTATCTGCGCTCTTTTCGTTAAATATTAACCAAGGTCTTAACGCATAAGCGGTATTAAAGTACAAAAATATTATCATAATCGCAAATATTAAGATTCTCATGTTACACCCTTTTACAAACCTCATCATAATCCACCCAAAAAAATAGCCTTTTGCAGGCTTTTAGCTTAATAACCTATTATATAAAGTATGCCCTATAAATATGGGATATTCAAGGTAAGGCGACAAAACTGACATTGTCAAAAGTGTAACCTTATTCTACCGTAACGCTTTTGGCTAAGTTCCTGGGCTGGTCCACGTCGCAGCCGCGTTTGACAGCGATGTAATACGCGAGGAGCTGTAACGGCACGACCGTGACTATAGGCGAGAATATCTCGTCTATATCGGGGACGTATATTACTTCCTTTGTAAAGCTTCCTACGAGATTATCGCCTTCGGTGGCTATCGCGATCACTTTTCCTTTTCTCGCGCATATCTCCTCTATATTCGAGACCATTTTTTCATACACGAACGATCTGACAACGATACACACGACAGCCCTGTATTCGTCTATAAGCGCTATGGGGCCGTGTTTCATCTCCCCTGCCGCGTACCCTTCCGCGGGTATATAAGAAATCTCCTTGAGTTTCAGCGCGCCCTCGAGCGCCGTGGGATAATTCAGGTTCCTGCCGAGATATAGGAACGAGCCGAGGTTGTGGTGCCTTGACGCGATCTTCTGTATCTGGTCCTTTTTGGCCAGGATAGCGTCTATAACAGCGGGTATATCCTTAAATCCTTCGAATAACGATTTCTTTACCTCTTCTTTCAATAAACCTTTTTTATCCGCCATATAAAACGCCAGCATATAAAGGATGGCGAGCTGCGCCGTATACGCCTTTGTGGAAGCGACTCCTATTTCAGGGCCCGCGTAGGTGTACAGCACAGCGTCCGATACCCTGACAAGGCTCGAACCAACGACATTGCATATGGATAAGATCCTGGCGCCTTTTTGTTTCGCCTCTTTCACGGCCGCGAGGGTATCCGCTGTCTCGCCTGACTGGCTGACCGCGATCACCAGCGTATTTTTATTTACGATAGGGTCCCTGTACCTGAATTCCGATGATACATCGATGGATACGGGTATCGCGGTAAACTTTTCCAGGATATATTTGCCTACGAGCCCCGCGTGGTAAGCGGTGCCGCACGCGATTATGATAATATTGGAAATACCTCTGATATCGAGATCCATGGCGTCGATGCCAGAGGATATTATTTGTTTAAGGACTTTCGGCTGTTCATGTATCTCCTTAAGCATAAAATGCGGAAAACCGGATTTTTGCGCGGAATCAAGGCTCCATTTTATGACATCTATGGTTTTATTCCTGATCTCCCCGTCCATGCCATAGACATCCACTTTATCTTTTGTCAAAACAGCTATTTCCCCGTCATCGAGATATATAACTCTTTTGGTATGGCTCAATATGGCGGGCACATCCGAGGCGATAAAATTCTCGCCCTCCCCTATCCCGACTATAAGAGGGCTTTCCTTTCTCGCGGCGATGATCCTGTCCGGCTCATTCTTGGATATCACGCCCAGGGCAAAAGAACCTTTCAGCGCTTTAACCGTCTTTAAAACAGCTTCCCTGAGACAGCCTTTATAATATTTTTCCACGAGGTGGCTTATTACCTCGGTATCGGTCTGGGATTTGAATTTATGGCCTTCTTCTATCAATTGTTTTTTTAGTTCGCTGAAATTTTCTATGATGCCATTATGGACTACCGCTATGGCGCCCGAACAATCCTGGTGCGGATGGGCATTGATATCAGTGGGCGCGCCGTGTGTCGCCCATCTATTATGCGAAATGCCTATATTGCTTTTAGGGATCTTCCCTCCGCTGAGAGAGGCCTCCAGGTCTTTTATTCTACCCTTGCATTTTCTTACGATGACCTTGCCCGCCGGGATGACCGCTATGCCCACGGAATCATACCCCCTGTATTCCAGCCTCTTGAGGCCTTCCACCAGGATAGGCACAGCGTCTTTATTACCGACATAACCGACTATACCGCACATAGATACTCCTTTTAAGCCATTATATATTACCCGCGCCTATTGTGCCAATAGAAAAAATATGTTAAACTTATAGGTAATGAAATTAAGCCTGAAATTAAACATCAGCGCTTTTATCCTGGGCCTTACATCAATGATAGGCCAGGTAATAATCATTAGAGAGCTCATGGTGGTGTTCTCGGGCAATGAGCTTTCAATAGGTATAATCCTCGCCTCGTGGCTTTTTTGGACAGGGTTCGGAAGCCTTGTATTAGGCAGGTTCCTGGACCGGCTGCCTTCCAAAGAGAAACTCCTCTCTTTTGTACAACTCGCGATATCCATCATCGTACCCCTTAACATATTATTGATACGGTTTATAAGGCCGGCACTGAAAATCCCGGCAGGGAATATCATCGGGTTCAACCAGATGCTCGGCGCGTCTTTTGTGTCGTTATCCATTGTATGCGCGTTATTAGGTTTCGCTTTTATACTGATATCCAGGATCGCTGCCAAAGACAATAACCTCGCGCCTAAACAGGTAGCATGGGTATATATGCTGGAAGCGCTCGGCGCTTCTGTAGGCGGGATCATTTACGCTTTTTTCCTTATAAAGACATATACCCCTTTCCAGAACGCCCTTATCCTGGGAAACCTGAACCTGATCGCTTCCGTATTTTTCTCCAGGAACATCATACAGATAACATACCTTATAATATTCTCTACCACCATCATATTCAACTGGCCGAAACATATAGACAGCTTCACCAGGTCACTCCAGGTAAAACCTTTAAAACTTATAGAAAACGCGGATTCCATATACGGCAATATCTCTGTCACTAAATTGGAAAATCAGTATAGTTTTTATGAAAACGGCGCCCTCATGTTCACCGGAGGGGATGTCTCGACCACCGAGGAATCGGTCCATTACGCCATGCTCGAACATCCTGATCCTAAAAAAATACTCCTCATAGGAGGCGGCACAGGCGGGGCCATCAACCAGATATTGAAACATAAACCATACAGGGTGGATTATGTGGAACTGGATCCGCTCATAATACATCTTTCCCAGAAATACCTGCCTCCTATAACGGATGACCGCGTAAATATCATCCATATGGACGCCAGGCTTTTTGTGAAAGACCATTCTTCGCGCGTCGCGAGGGAGCCGGGGAGTTACTACGATGTGATAATATTAAACCTCCCCGGGCCTTATACCGCTAACCTGAACAGGCTCTATTCCCTGGAATTTTTCAAGGAAGTCCGTAAAATACTCGAGCCCGGCGGGATATTCTCTTTTGGCCTGCTTTCTTCCGAAAATTACATAAGCCCCGAGAATGCCGTCTATCTCAGCTGTATCTATAACACCTTGAAAAAAGAATTCGTTGATATAAAAATACTGCCGGGCGATACCATGACCTTCATCGCGTCTGAAAAACCAGGCATGCTCACTGAAAGCGCCGATATCCTGATAAAAAGATTAAGGGAAAGGAATATCAGGACAAAATTCGTCAGGGAATACTACCTTCCTTTCAAATTAGACCCGCTCAGGATCAAATACGTGGAAAGCGCCATAGCCAGATTCAAAAACACGAAAATAAACACGGATTTCAAGCCTGTCGGTTACCTCTATCACGTTATATTATGGGTAAGTTTTTTTGACGCCACAAGGAACCTATTGCCTTATATCGGTAACATCAACATAGCTGTCTTTATCCTGGCGGCATTCGTTATTTTAATGCTGTTTCTATTGGCGCAGAAATTAACCAGGGCAGGTTTGAAGTTTCCCGTCCTCGTATCCCTGGGAGCGGGCGGTATGAGCCAGATATGTTTTCAGCTGATCATCCTTCTCGCGTTCCAGTTCATATACGGTTATATGTATTACAGGATGGGTATTATACTTACATCGTTCATGATAGGGCTTACGCTTGGAAGCCTTTTTATGGCAAGGATCATGGATAATCTGGAGAACGAAAAAGCCTTGTGCCTCAAAACCCAGGTATGGCTTTCTATCTACCCGCTGGCGCTCGCGCTGAGCCTGCTCGTTATCGCCAACATAAACCGGGTTAAACCGGCTATAGGCGACATGCTGCAGCCGGCTTTTATAGTCCTGCCTGCCGCGGCAGGCTTTATAGGGGGGTTTCAGTTCATACTCGCGAACAAAATATGGCTCAAGGATTCCAAAGATACCGCCAAGACCACCGGGCTTCTATATGGCGTCGATCTTTTGGGCTCATGCGTTGGCGGGATCGCCGCGAGTATGATATTAATACCCGTCCTGGGTATCATCGAGACATGCGTGCTTCTCGCTGTTATAAATATTTTTATTTTCGTGCTTCTGTCGAACTCCCGCCCTTGTTTTATCCAGAAAATATGATATAATATGTGTAGATGAAGGTACAATAAACAAGGAGGCGTTCAATAGCGGTAAGCTTCTAGGTTTATAGCCTATAAAAAAAGCCCTTAGATAAGGGCTTTTTTTATTTCTA
>JBAZEP010000057.1:0-7242 GCA_041653835.1 Candidatus Omnitrophota bacterium | reverse complement strand
TACGCTCCTTGTCCGTTTTTATGAAGATATCCCCGCCATTCTCTATGATAAGCTGTCCTGAATATTTAAGGAGCTCTTTTCCCACAAATTCTGCGATAGCGCCCGCGACAGCTGCCATAGGACCTACCCCCGCGGCCTCGCTTGCCCGTATCATTTCTTTTATTATATCAGGAGCGGATAAATCCATGCTGATCGGCTCAAGGCTTGTCGCGAATTCAGGCCTCTGCTTTATATATTTTTCTATCTCCTGTCTATATTTTCCGACAATCTCCTCCGCTATGTCCTTTATATCTTTCTCCGCCAGGATAGAAAGGTCTGTTTCTTTTACAATGACTTCCTGTCCTATAAGGCCGGTACCTTTTGTCAATTCCCTGTAAAATCTTTTTTGATATTCCTTGCTCTTCGCCATAATTTTACTAAGTTACCCTTGTCCAACCTCGGAGGTTGCCCAATTTGGCAACCTCCGAGGTTGGACAAGAAAATAATGCAAACCTAATCAGCAAATCCGGGGAAGCTGCTCTCCCACGCTCATTTCCAGGATCCTTGCCCCGCCTGAATGTGTCTTTAAATAAACCTTTTTATCCCTGTCTTTCCTGACCTCACCGA
Organism: Candidatus Omnitrophota bacterium; assembly: GCA_041653835.1. GTDB lineage: Bacteria > Omnitrophota > Gorgyraeia > Gorgyraeales > Gorgyraeaceae > UBA10183. Next base: position 6,636 of record JBAZEP010000057.1, on the reverse strand, counting down.
TAATCCCGGCATTTTTGCCCAAAGCATGTTTTTTCATCTTTGACAAAATATTCGCGGCGGAATTTTTGGAAACTATCGCGATCAACTTTCCCTCGTTCGCCATATATAGCGGGTCAAAGCCTAATATCTCGCACAAAGTCCTTACGGATTTTTTTATAGGGATAGCTGCCTCTTCTATGGCGATATCATAGCCCGAAGAAAGGCTTATTTCATTCAGCGTGGTAGCCACCCCTCCTCTTGTGGGGTCTCTCATAAATTTTATATCCCGGCATATTATTGACGACACCAATCCGTTAAGAGGAGCGCAATCGCTTGAAATCCGCGCTTTAAATTTCAGATCTTCCCTCGCGAGAAGTATCGAAGCGGCGTGTTCTCCTATGGTACCGCTTATTATAATTTTATCGCCGGGTTTTATCCTCGGGATCGAGACATCCGAATCCCGTAATACCTCTCCTATCCCCGATGTGTTTATAAAAATCCCGTCCACGGAGTTTTTTTCCACTACTTTGAAATCTCCCGCTACCACGCTTACGCCCGCTGTTTCGCACACGTTTTTAATCGATATTGTTATTCTCTCCAGATCGCTGTAACTGAACCCGTCTTCCACTATCATGCCGCAGGATAAATACTTAGGCACGGCCCCTGAAACAGCCAGGTCGTTCACTGTACCGCATATCGAAAGTTTCCCTATATCCCCGCCCGGGAAAAATAAAGGCTTAACCACGAATGAATCCGTCGTGTAGGCTAATTCCCGCACACCGTATTTTATAATCGCGGCATCACCCAGTTTACCAAGGAAAGGATTATCAAGGTTTTTTATGAACAGACCTTTTATTAAATCTTGCATCAGCTTTCCGCCGCTTCCGTGGGCTAAAGTTATTTTTTTCACCAAGCTGTCCCTTTCTGATATTTATCCAGCCCTTTCTACTGTAAGCGAAATCTTAAAGCAGAAAGGGCTGGGTTCATCTTTTGTACCTATAATAAGCTGAACACGTGCCCTCGCTCGAAACCATGCAGGCGCCCTGAGGGTTTAGAGGCGTGCATTTTTTGGAAAACAACGCGCATTCCAAAGGTGTTTTTATGCCCTTTAACACACTGCCGCAGATACATCTTTTATCTATCGATGTTTTTACTTCCGGCATGTTAATATTGTTTTCAATGTCGAAGTCCGCATATTTCTTACTCAACGCGAGCCCGCTCTTAGCTATAATCCCCAGGCCTCTCCAATCCGAATCCTTTGGTGAAAAAACTTCATAGATAAGCCGCTGTGCCTTTGAATTACCGGACGGCTTAACCACTCTCATATATTGATTCTCGACTTTTGCTTTTCCGGATATTACCTGCCTCAAAAGCATCAGGATAGACTGCAATATATCAAGCGGCTCAAACCCGGATATCACGCACGCGATACCGTATTTTCTGCTTATATCCGCGTAAGGCTTGAAGCCTATTATAGCGCTGACATGTGCCGGGCACAGAAACCCTCTTATGTTTATTAACCTGTCCTTCGCCAATAATCTCATCGCAGGAGGCATGACCTTATGGCCCGAATATACGAAGAAATTTTTCAGCTTTTTATTTTTAGCGCATTTTATTGCCGCGGCCACAGCAGGGGCAGTGGTCTCGAACCCTATGCCCAGGAACACTATTTTCTTATCTTTGTTTTTTTCCGCTAATTCAAGCGCGTCCAGCGGAGAATAAACTATCTTCACTCTGCCTTTGGCCTTCTCTTTTAAAAGGCTCGAAGACGTGCCCGGGACTTTAAGCATATCCCCGAAACTGACTATAATAATATCTTTTAACCCTGCCAGCGCGATGGCCTTATCTATATAATCCTTTGGTGTTACGCATACCGGGCATCCCGGGCCTGAAATAAGGCTTATGTTCCCGGGCAATCCACTCCTTATCCCGAATCTCTCCACCGCCATGGTATGGGTACCGCATACCTCCATAAACTTCACGCTGCCCAGTCCTTCGGCTTCTTTTCGTATAAGGCTGGATATCTTGTCCGCCACCTCAGGATTTCTGAATTCATCCATATATTTCATATATTAATGTAGGGGGCGGTCGCGACCGCCCCCTACTGGATCTCCTCTAATAATTTTAACGTTTCTTCAGCTTTTTTTGTATCCAACTTCTCTATCGCGAAGCCCGCGTGCACGATCACATATCCGCCTATCTTCGGACTCTTTAAAAAACCAATCCCTATGGAACGCTGTACGCCGCCAACGGAAACAATTGCCCTGTCCCCTTCTATTTTCAATATTTTCATTGGTATCGCTAAACACATATTACACCCCCGCCAGGATCGCCTGGCCTAACGCAATGCCGCCGTCATGCGCCGGGACCTTTTCATGCGCGTAAACATCGAACCCTTCTTCTTCCAGTATCGGCTTTATGCGCCCGCTTAAATATTTATTTTGAAAAACTCCCCCGCTTATACAAGCCTTTCTTATCTTATATTTTTTCCTCAAAAGACCGCAGACATCCTTTATCATATCACAGACACCGTTATGAAACTTCAAAGAAATTTCAGGTTTTTTTATGCCGCGCTTTAAATCCTTAACAATGCTTTTTATTACAGGTCCCCAATCTATTATTATAATTTCATTTTTATAATCATAATTAAATTTATAATGCCCTACGCCCTCCATTATTTTCTCCAGCTTAATAGCCGCCTCTCCCTCATACCTCGCGATATCGCAGATACCGATAAGCGAAGAAATACCGTCAAACAGCCTGCCCATGCTCGAAGTAAGCGGCGTATTTATTTTTTTATCTATCATCTGCCTGATAATATCATTTCTGGTTTTACGCGTTCCTCCGCCTATGGCGTATAAATAGCTGAACGCCATGCGCCATGGCTCTCTGATAGCTGCCTCTCCTCCCGGCATAGGCACATATTTTAAATGCGCGGCCCTTTTGAATCCTTTTATCCCGCCTATGAAGAACTCCCCGCCCCAGATATTCCCGTCACGGCCGAAACCTGTGCCGTCAAACGCTACTCCTATTACCTTTCCTTTTATTTTATTCTCCGCCATGCAGCTTGCTATATGCGCTTCGTGGTGCTGTACCTTTACAACAGGTAATCCATCCGCTATGCGCGGCGCGTAACCGGTAGAAATATATCCCGGATGCAGGTCACACGCGATTGTATCCAGCTTTATTTTAAGCTCTTTTCGCAAGGCCTTGAGCTGTCCCTCAAATTTTTTGAAATTCTCCAATTCGCCGAGATTTCCTCCGAAATCCGACAAATAAGCAGCATTGCCCGCGGCAAAACAAAAAGCGCTCTTTGATTGAGCGCCAAGGGCAAGGACATTGTTCCTCATCTTATAAGGCAATTCTATTTGAATATATTCCATGCCATGCAAGAGCTAATGTTACATTATGACAGTGTCGGAATGTAACATTATAATTGTTTTGCCAAGGTTGATAACTTTTTAAGCTTCCCTATTATATCTTCCGTAAGATCTTCCGAAAGGGTACCCATTCCGCAGCTCGGGGTAAGCATTGAATTAGATATCAATAAATCCCGCGGGATTGATTTTTTCTCCAGGGTTTTTATCTTTTCCTGTAATTTTACAAAAAGGCTTTCGCTTGTTTCTCCCAGCGCGTCATCGGAAGTAGGCACAATGCCCCATGCCAGGTAACCCCCGCTTTTCAAAAATTTAGTCATCTCCTTCGCGTAAAGCGAAAGATTATCCGCGTATAAATAAGCGTCAAAATTAATGATATCCACCTTTGTCCCCGCGATAAGGGACCAGTCGGTATTGCCGCAGCAATGTATCCCAGCCGCCGCGCCTTTTGAATGTATCCCATCTATAATAGAATCCAGCATCGATGTAACATCATCCCTCTTTATATTCACGAAGCTCGACCCGAAACTCGTAAGATAAGGTTCATCTATAAAAATTATCACATTTTCAGCCAATGCCTTTAATTTATCTATCTGCCACGCGGCTTTTATTTCCAGGAGCTTTACAAAAGCGTCCCTTATGCCGTCATCATAAATAATGGACCTGCCCTTTTCATCGGTCACGCCGAGCCCGAAACTAATAGGCCCTGTAATATGGCCTTTCAGGTATTCTGGTTTATATTTTTTGGCTGTTTCCAGAAAAGCGTAAAATCCCCCGGCGAACTCCTTCGTAATGCCGAACGGGCTGTAATCTTTTGAGATATACGCCTCGTATATGCCCGACAGCTCCACGCTCATATCTTTGGATGCGTCTATGTGGATAGTCTTCTTGTCCTCATCCATGACCAGCCCAGGCATGCCCTGGCTGAATTGAGCATACATATTTTCTTTAAAATTTCTTTTCGGGAGCTGCGGCCAGAAAGGCACGTCAAACGCCTTGAATATCCTTTCGACGCTCCCTGCCCCATCTATATACGGCAGGCTGCCTATGCCTGTTGTAAGAAATCTGCCATTTATTTTCATAATGTTTCATTTTAACATTTATATATTAAAATGTCCATATTTCACATTCGCGAAAATATCCGCCAGGAAAAATATTATATTCGCCAGTATATCGTTGAATCCCGAAAGCAAAGCGCCTATAAAAGGCAGGCTGCCAAGCGCGATAAAGCACATGCCTCCGAGCATCAGGACAAACATAAGAGGTACTATTAAAATATTGGAAATAACAGCTATCGGCGTACCCATTTTGAAATAATACAGGATAAAAGGAAACGTCCCGAGCGTAGCTGAAACAGATATCGCGAAAGGTTCCAACAAATACTTCCTGGCATGGAAATTCCAATCCTTTTTTACAAACCTCATGAACTTGGGCGACAGGCATACCATTGACAATACCGCTATGAACGACAATTGAAAACCCACATTGAAAATATCCTTTGGATTTACCGCCAATATAAAAAGCGCGGCCGCTCCCAGGGAATTATAAACATCCACTTGTCTGCCCAATAACATCCCTGTCAGGAAAATAATACACATGATAGTCGCCCTTACGACAGACGCGCTTGAACCTGTAAGCAGCATTAAAAATATCAGCGACAGCATGGTTAATATATAATAAATTTCCCTCTTTAATCTTAAAAGTTTGAAGAGGGATAGAAACGCGGCCGCGAGAAGCGCCACGTTCAATCCGCTTATCGCGAGTATATGCATTGTGCCTGAATTTCTAAAGGATTCGTTAAGTTTTTTGGGCAGTTCGGATCTGTCACCAAGAAGTATTGCCCTTAAAAATGCCCCGCTTTCAAGAGGCATTTTTTCAAGGAACTGATCCCTTAGTTTCCCACGCGCAAGATAAGCATATTTAAGAACAGGGTTTACTTTATAATCACGCGCCAATAGTGTTACATTCTTCCCTGAGGCATTTATGATAGCGAATATGTCCTGATTTTCCAGATATTCAGCGTAGTTAAAATTATTCTTTTGGAATTTCGGATTTTGAGTCTCGAATTTCGTATTTCTTATTGTGCCTTTTATAAGTAACCTGTCCCCATACTGATAATCCTTCTCGCTCTGTATCCTTATCAGCGCCAAGCCGCTGACTCCGTGAGTCGCCGTACGGCGACTCACGGAGTCGTATAGGAGAGATATTTCTTCCAATTTAAACATATACCTCGAACTAACCTTCCCATAATACACCCCTCTCGCTTCAACAGGGCCTTTTATAGTCCCAATTATCTCTGCTTTAACCTTATCTTTTCCCAAAAAATAGCTGATATGATCCGGCGGGAATATATTGGAATTAAGATACGAAAGCGCGCCTGAAGAAATTATTAATAAGAATAAAAAGATATGCGCTGTTTTTGAGAGCCTTATGAAAATAATCGTGGCGATTATAAAAAATAAAACCGCCAAAAATATTTGGCTCAAACCGATATAACTTGAGAGGAATTTGCCTGAAAATATCCCTGTTATGAACAATGCGGCAATTATCGCGACAGGCCTTTTGTGCATTAAATATATATTCTATCTATTATCGGAATAAGTCAATAGACTGAGGGACAGGAAATATTTACGGCTTGGGCAGGGTATTGCTGTCCTGAGAAGTTGTTTCGACAGGTTTTGAATCCAGCTTAGCATTATCCGCGACAGGCACCTGAGGCATATCTACCGGGACAGAAATGGTTGGAGAATTTGATATATGGGAAGGCACTGCCTGCTGCGTCATCGGATTAATGACCTGAGATTGTATGCGAGGCACCGTAATATAAGGCGTAGGCGAAACCATAGGGGTACCCTGATGTACAATAGGAGGCAGTATAGGTTTCTGCTGCGGGTTTCGCGCATTTCCTATTTTATTATTTTCGATGGTTTCTTTTACCAGCCCCTCTTCCCTAGCGAAACCCACTATGTCTTTTACCGCTATTCTTAAAAGTTCAGCCCCCCTCCTGACCAATGTGACAGAGTCGGTTCTATCTCCTTTGGATAATAAATAAAAGCCGGTTCCCATTTTACGCAAAGACAATAAAACCATCTTGTGCTGCCTGGCCATGTAAACAGGCGGTTTTACCGCGCGCAGTTGCCGGTGATATTCCGACATTTGTTCGGCGGCCAGGCCATATGTAAGAAACTTCTGGCTTATATTCCTGGTGGCTATCTGGATATTTATGATTATGGGGTTTATTTTTGTAACGTATTGCTTTACTTCTTCCTTTCTGTCCTGG
>JBAZEP010000056.1:0-7365 GCA_041653835.1 Candidatus Omnitrophota bacterium | reverse complement strand
GTTCGCTGGCACTGAGAAAAGGGGTGCTGGAGGCTAATCCGGTGTTGCTGGAACCTATCATGGATGTGGATGTTATTGTCCCGGAAGAATTCATGGGCGATATAACAGGCGACTTGAATTCCAGGCGCGGCAGGATAGCGGGCATGGATGTCGCGGGCAAATGCCAGGTTATAAAGGCAAAGGTGCCCATAGCCGAAATGTCAAAGTACGCGTCGGAATTAAAATCCATAACAGGGGGGAGAGGATCTTATTCAATGAGATTTTCTCACTATGACGAAGTGCCTGCCAAGTCAGCGCAGGCAATTATAGCGAAATACCAGGAAACAAGGAAAGAAGAACAGGAACAATAACGTTAGGGGGGGGGAATACAATGTCAGGTCATTCAAAATGGGCTACTATTAAACACAAGAAAGCGGCCACGGACGCGAAAAGAGGCAATCTTTTCACAAAGCTTATAAGGGAAATAACTGTCGCGGCGAAAAACGGCGGCGGCGATCCTGTTACCAACCCGAGGCTGAGGACCGCCCTAGATAGAGCAAAACAGGCCAGCATGCCGCAGGATAATATTGACCGCGCGATCAAGAAAGGCACAGGAGAACTGGAAGGCGTTACGTACGAAGAGTTCAGTATAGAGGGTTATGGCGCTGGCGGCGTAGCGATAATAGCAGAACTCTTGACCGATAACAAAAACCGCACAACAGCCGATATAAGGAATATATTCACGAAAAAGAACGGAAACGTGGCGGGCGCCGGTTCCGTAAGCTGGATGTTCCAGAAAAAAGGATATATAGAAATAGATAAAAAAGCGTATCCTGACGAGGATAAAATAATGGGCATAGTCCTTGACGCGGGCGCGCAGGATATGCAGACAGAAGAGGATGTATACTCCGTGACCACCGAACCCAAAGACCTGGAAACTGTCAAAAAAGCGCTCGAGGACAATAAAATAAAAACAACGTCGGCTGAGATCACGATGATACCCTCCAATACCATAAAGCTCGAGGGAGAAAAAGCAAAACAGGTGCTGGGGCTTGTGGAGGCGCTGGAAGAACACGATGACGTCCAGAATGTCTATGCTAATTTTGACATACCCGATGAATTGTTAGCATGAAATTATTATTACATATCTGCTGCGGGCCTTGCGCGTTATATCCCATAAAAGAATTAGCAGGGTCGAAATTCGAGAAAATAACAGGATTCTATTATAATCCCAATATCCATCCGCCCAGCGAATATAAAAGGCGCAAGGATGCCCTGGTCTCGGCGAATTCCGGCATAGAAATAATATTTCCTGAATATAAAATGGAGGAATATTTTACAAAGATTTTTTCAGGGAATTGTAGGGGACAGGCATGCCTGTCCCCTACAGAAAGATGCTCGTTATGCTGGGAATTAAGGCTTTTTAAAACCGCGGATTTCGCCAAGGCCAATGGTTTTGACGCTTTTACTACCACGCTTCTCATAAGCCCGTATCAGGACCATGAAAAAATCAGGCAAATAGGGGAAAAAATAACCGGAGAGACCGGAATAGAGTTCTATTACCAGGATTTCAGGTCCGGTTTCAAGGAAGGCCAGGAGCAGGCGAAAAAAGAAAATTTATACAGGCAGAAATATTGCGGATGTGTATTTTCTGAATTGGAACGCGTAAAAATATGATTGACATCAGCGGTTTTGGGAAAATTTTAATTTTTTTAGGAATTATTTTAACAGCCGCGGGGATTTTATTTATGTTTGGCGCCAAGATTCCCTGGTTTGGCAAGCTGCCGGGAGATATCTATATAAAGAAAGAAAATTTTACGTTTTATTTTCCGCTCGCTACATCAATCCTCTTAAGCGTAATACTATCCATTGTGATGCTATTTATAAGCCGCAAATCATGAAATTGTCCGATTTTTATTATGACCTGCCGAAGGAATTAATAGCTCAGCATCCGGCTCAAAAACGCGATGGATCAAGACTTTTAGTAGTGCGTAAAAATACAGGAATTATAGAGCATAAAACTTTTAAGGATCTGATTGAATATCTGAATCCCGAAGATGTTCTTATATTGAATAATACAAAAGTTATACCCGCGAGATTATGGGGCAAAAAGGAAACAGGCGGCAAGGTAGAAGCGCTTATATTAAACAGCATACATGGCCGCGCCGGAGAAAATAGCAATGAATATGAAGCGCTGTTAAAACCTGCGAGAGGGTGCAGGACAGGCAGTAAAATTATATTCGGAGACGGGGAATTAAAAGCCGAAGTTATAAGGATAGAGAACGGCAGGAGATTTTTAAAATTTAACTGCAATGGTAATTTCGGCAATATGCTGGCTCAATTCGGCGAGATGCCGCTGCCTCCTTATGTAAAACGCGGGGCAATGGATGCCGATAAAGAAAGATACCAGACAGTTTATGCTTCGAGGGACGGCGCGATAGCGGCCCCTACAGCCGGATTACATTTTACAAAGGAACTTCTGGAAGATATCGCTAAAAAAGGCACTGACGTGGGATATGTCACGCTTCATGTGGGATATGGAACTTTTAAACTGGTCAAGGCAGAAGATATAAAAGAACATAAGATGGAAAAGGAATATTTTGAGATAGAGAATGAAGTTGTTGAGAAATTGGAAAATAAAAAAGGCAGAGTGATTGCTGTTGGGACGACAAGCACGAGGGTGTTGGAATCGTTTTCCGACTCCGTGAGCCGCCGTACGGCGACTCACGGAGTCGGATGGACGGAGTTATTTATATATCCGGGATACGAATTCAAGGCGATTGACGGGCTTTTGACGAATTTTCATTTACCCAAGACTACTCTTTTAATGCTTGTAGCGGCGTTTTGTGGAAAAGATCTAATGTTCAAGGCGTATGAAGAGGCGATAAAGGAAAAATACAGGTTTTATTCGTACGGCGACGCGATGTTAATAATTTAAATATGTTCAAAATAACGCATAAAGATAAATTTACAAACGCACGGACAGGGATAATAGAAACGCCGCATGGTAACGTGAAAACCCCTGTATTCATGCCTGTGGGAACCCAGGCTACGGTCAAAGCGCTGTCTAATGAAGAAGTGAAATATTGCGGGGCGGATATAATCCTCGGCAATACGTATCATTTGTATCTCAGGCCGGGCATGGAGATAATTAAAAACGCGGGCGGGCTGCATAAATTCATGTCTTGGGATAAAGCCATACTTACGGATAGCGGAGGGTTTCAGGTATTCAGCCTTGCTACCTTGATGAAAGTAAAGGAAGAGGGCGTGGAGTTTAATTCTCATGTGGACGGCTCAAGGCATTTTTTGACGCCTGAAAAAGTCATCGGGCTTCAGTATGAATTAGGGAGCGATATAATGATGCCCCTGGATGAATGCCTGCATTATCCAAGCACAAAAGATAAGGCTGAGAAATCCCTGGCATTGACAAACAGATGGGCGAAACGTTCGAAAGAAGAATTCAAGAAATTTGCAGGGGACAGGCATGCCTGTCCCCTACTGTTTGGCATTGTCCAGGGCGGCACATATCCGGAGTTACGCAAACGGGCGGCGGAAGAGCTTGTTTCAACAGGATTTGACGGTTATTCGATCGGCGGCTTAAGCGTAGGAGAACCTATTGAGCTTATCTATGAAATGATGGAAAGCGCGGTGAAATATCTGCCCGAAGATAAGCCCCGCTATACCATGGGTATAGGCATGCCGCAGGATTTTTTTAAAGCGATAGAGATGGGTATCGATATGTTTGATTGTGTCGTGCCTACCAGGAACGCTAGGAACGGAGCGGCATATACGAATGAAGGAAGGATTATCATAAGAAACGGGGAATATTCAAAGGATCTCAGGCCTTTGAGCGAAAGCTGTGACTGTGTCGTATGTAAAAACTATTCCCGGTCTTATATAAGGCATCTCTTCAATACGGAAGAAATATTAGGATTAAGACTTACCTCTTTACATAATGTATATTTTTATGTAAACTTATTAGATAGGATACATGAGGCGATCAAGCAGGACAGGTTCCTGGAACTGAAAGAGGAATTTAAAGACAAGGTGTTTTAAAACAAGGGGAGGTTGTATGCAGGGAACTACAGGTGCTTCAGGCGCGGCAATGCTGGCAAATTTTTTACCTATAATATTGATATTCGTGATTTTTTATTTTATGTTGATACGGCCTCAGCAGAAAAAACAGAAGGATTACGAGAAGATGCTTTCAACTCTGGGCAAGAACGACGAGGTCGTCACCAACGGCGGTATCCATGGCACTATACTTAATGTTAAAGACACTACACTGATACTCAAGATAGACGATAACGTCAAAATAGAGATAAATAAAAACGCTATCGGGTATGTAAAAAAAAGCCGCGGGGGATCCAATGACTAAAAATCTGCAATGGAGGATAGCGATAGCGCTCGGTGTACTGATATTCGCGCTTATAGGGATGCTCCCTCTGAAAGATAAAATAAATCTCGGCCTGGATCTGCAGGGCGGCATGCATCTTTTGCTTAAGGTGGATACGTCGAAACTTCCGGCTGAAGAAAGAGAGGACGCCCCCCTCAAAGCGCTCGAGATTATACGCAACAGGGTAGATGAATTCGGCGTGAAAGAACTCGCTGTTTACAGGCAGGGCGCCGATGAGATAGTTGTACAGCTTCCCGGGGTTACGGACAGGGAAAGGGCAAGAGAACTTATAGGCAAAACAGCCCTCTTGGAATTCAAGTTAGTGGAAGATAACATGGATTTATACGCCAAGGCCCTGCAGGGGGAAATACCGGAAGGTTACGAATTAAAAGATGTGGAGAAAGAAAAGATTTTATTGAACAAGAACACCCTGCTTACCGGAGATACTCTCGTAAACGCGGAGGTAAATTTTGACCAGTCCCGTTTCAACGAGCCTTATGTGGCGATTGAATTCAACGCTAAAGGCGCGAGCGTATTTTCGGAAATAACAGGCGCCAATGTGGGCAAACGCCTGGCAATTGTCCTGGACGGCAGGGTGCACTCTGCCCCGAGGATCAATGAAAGGATCCCTTCCGGCAGGGCCAGCATCACGGGAAGATTTACGGTAGAAGAGGCAGGCGACCTGGCCATAGTTTTACGGGCAGGCACTCTCCCCGCTCCTATAAACATAGAAGAAGAGAGGACAGTAGGGCCTTTGCTGGGCCGGGATTCAATAAATAGCGGCATACGCGCCTCTATAATAGGCCTCATTTTAATTTTTGTGTTTATGATAGTGTATTATTTTTTCGCCGGGATCATCGCGAGCTTTGCCATGCTTTTGAACTTTGTGATAATACTCGGGACGCTGGGCTGGATACATACGACCCTGACATTACCCGGCATCGCGGGTATGATATTGACGATCGGTATGGCAGTGGACGCTAATGTCCTTATCTTCGAGCGTATGCGCGAGGAAATGGCAACGGGAAAGCATATGAGGAGCGTTATATCTTTCGGGTACGACAAGGCATACACCGCGATATTGGACTCGAACGTAACGACCCTTATTGCCGCGGCGCTGCTGTTCCAGTTCGGCACAGGGCCCATCAAGGGTTTCGGCGTGACTCTTAGCATAGGTTTGATAGCCAGCATGTTTACCGGTATATTCGTGACGCGTATTATTTTCGAGATACTTTCAGGAAATAAAAATTTCACAAAGATACCCATGCAGAAGCTATTCCCTAAAACGAACATAGATTTTATAAGTAAACGCTGGATCGCTTATGGCCTCTCGGTAATCGTGCTTGGGGCAGGGCTTGGCGCGTATCTGATGCGCGGGGAAAAGATGTACGGCATAGATTTTACAGGAGGGCAGATACAGGAATATTCGTTCTCGAAGCCTGTAAGCGCGGAGGACGTGAGAAGAACAATAGACGGGATAGGCATAAAAGACGCTACGATACAGCAGTTCGCCGGTAAGAACCAGGTGCTGATAAAAACAGTTGGGGATGAAGCGGATAAAATAGGTGAAGCTTTCAAGACGGGTTTTAGCGATAATCCGTTTGAGCTTTTGCGCGTTGAAAAAGTAGGGTCGTCCGTGGGGAGGCTTTTGAAAAAGAACGCTTTCCTGGCGCTTATATGGAGCCTCGCGGGCATATTGCTCTATGTGGGCATCAGGTTTAAAAATATAGCGTTCGCGTCCGCAGGCGTAATAGCGCTTTTCCATGATGTATTCGTGGGGATGGGCGCGCTGGCAATAGCGGGCGGGGAAATGGATTTAAATATCATAGCGGCGCTTTTGACGATAGCCGGTTATTCCATAAACGACACTATCGTAATATACGACAGGATACGGGAAAACTTAAAACTCTACCGTAAGGCGCCCATGAAAGAGATCGTGAACATGAGCGTTAACCAGACGCTTTCGAGGACAGTGCTTACCAGTTTCATGACATTGTTGGCGGTCGTTTCTATTTTCCTTTTCGGAGGAGAGGTGCTGAGGCCGTTCTCGCTGGTGCTTCTGGCAGGTATGGTATCCGGAGTGTATTCTACGGTATATATCGCGTCTCCTTTGATCATATCATGGCACGCGAGGCAGAAGAAATAAATATGTAATGCAGGGAACGGTTTAAAACCGTTCCCTGCAAAATCTATATGGATAAGTTCAAAGAAATAAGACGTATACTGATAATAATCCTTCTATTTAACTGGCTTGTGGCGTTCGGCAAGCTTATCTACGGACTTGTCACGAAATCCGCCGCCATGACCGCGGACGGGGTGCATTCCTTCGCGGACGGCGCTTCGAATATTATAGGACTTGTAGGCATATGGGCGGCGTCCAAATCAGCGGATGAAGACCACCCTTATGGCCATAAAAAATATGAGACCGTGGCTACGCTTGGGATAGCGGTCGTGTTATTCCTGGCAAGTTTCGATATTATCAGGGACGCGTTCTTAAGGCTTTTTCATCCTGTAGTGCCCGATGTAAACATTTTCAGCTTTTTCGTGATGGCCGTCGGGTTCCTGATAAATATAGCGGTCATGAAATATGAATATAAAAAAGGAATGGACTTCTCGAGCGATGTGCTGGTCTGCGATTCAATACATACCAAAACCGACATATTCGTTTCCCTCGCGGTTATAGTTACGCTTATCTCTACGAAATTGGGATTCCCCATACTCGATACCCTGGTCGCTTCCGTGATAGGCGTATTGATCGCCAGGGCCGGGTTCGAGATATTGAAAAAAAGTTCCGATGTATTATGCGATAAGGAAGCGATTGAAAAAACAAAAATAGCCGGGGTAGTAAGCGAGATACCCGGCGTAAGGTCCATACATAAGATAAGGGCCAGGGGAAGAGGAGATGATGTTCATGTGGATCTTCATGTGAGGGTAGATATGGATATGCGTGTTGACGCCGCTCATGAGCTTAGCCACAGGATAAGCGATAC
>JBAZEP010000055.1:0-7701 GCA_041653835.1 Candidatus Omnitrophota bacterium | reverse complement strand
GGATAGGTTATTTCGGCAAGGGCGCCTTCGTCCGTTTCCCCGACTTGATCATTATCGGAAAGGGCATATTTTAATCGAAGCTCTTCTGTGTCCGCGCAAACAACCGTTATTTTCGCTTCCGATTGGCCCAAATGGCCGAGGGCTAAAAACCTGGTATTCCCTCCCAAAATAATATACTTTCCGGGCTGTTCAAGATCCGTGGTGCATAACAGCCGCTTATAAATTCCTAGCTCGAGGATTTGCTTTAAGAGGCGGTCGAAGTCCGCCTTTTTAACGGTCCGGGGATTATTCGCCCAAGGGGAGCAATCTTTTAAAGGGACGGTTTTTTCTACCGCGTGGTTATCGGGAATTGTCCCGGTTATTTTCGATATCATTTATGGCCGTTTCTAACAATTTGGAAAACTTGGCTTTCCAGGGTTTCAATTCTCTTTGTGCAAACGGTCCGCGTGGATTCGGTATTTTTAATAAACGAATCAACCGTTACGGATAAGCGGGTGATTCCATCCTTCATTGAGGCTATTTGTTCGGCTGATTCGTCCGACGTCCGCAAGGCCGAATTTCCGATTTCCGTTACTTTCTTTTTAAGATCCCTGATTTCGTCGTTTCGGTTCCGGAAATCTTTGTGTTTTAAATATTCGCGGATCCAGCTCCCGACTTGGCTTATAAATAATGCCAATATCCCATATAGGGTCGCCGTCTGCTGAAAGGCGGGCGTGGCAATTTCGCGGGCGATATCTTGAATGAATGGAATCATGATTAACCCCCCATTCTTTTATTTTTTCCGGACTAAATCTTCATACATGGTTTTATATCGGGTTGCCATGGCAAGGGCTTTTATATAATTAGCGATAAGATTAGGCCCGACCAATTGATCAAAGGTCGCCGTTTTGATAAAGGATATGGCGCCTATTTTGGCCGCGGTGAAGGTCGCCGCGGCGGCGTCCCGAGAGGCTTCATCATTGAAAATATACAGGAGGCCCGGGCCGGTCGACGAATATTTAACCGCGTCCGCTTCGGGGATAATAACCGCCTGAATGGGGCCGGCGGTTTTACAGGCTGGAATACTTAGCGATAATAGAATTAAGAAAAGCGGAATCGCCCGATAAAAGCGCTGCGCTGATTTTCTCACGGTCGCCCCTCCATTCTTCATCGAATTTTTCGATCTTGTCCTTCGGTTGGAGCAAAAGCAAAGCCTGATATAAGGCTTCAAGGGCGGTTTCAACAATTGCCATTTTTTCCCTCCCTTCCAATAATTCCCCGATATAGCCAATCAATTTATCATGCGGGAATAATTCCCCGGGGCAATCGGTATCATTTACGCGATTATGGGGAAGAATGTTTTCAAGGGGGATTTTAAATTCTAAGGCCCAGGCCGCCATTTTTATAGCGCCGGCGTGTAACATTTCCTCTCGAGGGGGATATTTGGTGAAGTTTCCTACAAAACAAAATCCAAGGGAATTCCCATTATAGCCCGGGGCGTGGGCGCCCGGCGTCAATGGCGATCGGCCATCCCGGATAACATAAACCGCTTTTTCTCCGGGCTTCCATTCGGCCTCTACTCCGGCATGATAGGCAATATCCCGCCATGGGGTTAAAAAATACTTCCCGTCGCCGGCGGCGAGGCGCCTCTCGTATTCTTGTTTGTTTACTTCTTGGCCGTCTATGCGATAGCTTTTATGATAATTCCGGATAACTTCCCAGTTATTAACCGGCCCATCGTCCGTTCCGGAATGGTGATAAATGATAAATTCAGCTATCATTGGCTTATTTCCCTTTCAAATAATGACTTATATTATTATTCGTTGTCAAGCAACGATTTTTATTCGCTTTCTTCCGATTCGTGAGTCTCTTGAATATTTAACAACATTTTTTCGATTTTGGAAGTATCGGTATTTTTTACAATCATTTTCTCGGATATAGGGGAATCGTCTTTTTCGTCCGGATATTCTCCCTTTTTCGCATTATATAGTTTTCTGCTTGCCATTTTCTGAATTACGCTATAAGCGAAAAAATCGCCGCTTTGCGGGTCGATTATACGCATTATGATATCTGTATAAATTTCTTCGGCTATTTCCCAAAACTCCGGATTTTTGATTATTTTATTCAGTTCGGGGGAATCCGCCGATAAACCTAAACATTTTATGGCAAATTGCTTTCTTCTTAATTTATCATTGTATTTTTTCGAATATAGATAAAGCGCCGATATTACGGCAAAAAACCCTAATATGGCGAATCCCCAAAAGTAAATAGTCAATTTATCCCCCAGTCGGTATTAACATCTTTAATGTCGCCGAGAATTAAAAGGGAATTTTCCATATCTTCCCTTATTGCTTTTGCTGATTCCCTAACCCCTTGCTTCAATCCCTCTAAATAACCTTCCAGAAAAATATCCCTTATTACGCTTGGGATCTGTAATTCATGGAGAAGAGGGTATTTCCCTATAAATATTTCGAAGGCTTGCTCCGCTGATTCTCGTAAATTTTTCATTTGATTTCTGCCCGGATATACCGGACCCCTCTATAAATAATGGCGTAATGTTCGATTTTTTTGGTTTTCCATCTTGGCCGAATATTCGAAGCGGATAACTTTGTGACCGGCTTTAAGCTAAAATTTTCATCCCGGAATGGAACCATTAAATATGGCGCCTTATATTTGGGGCGGGTATCCCCTATTACGAATTCGAATTCGATTTCTTCCCCCAAGGCTTCGTTAATTTCCGAAAGGGCCGTCCTGGGCTTAACAAAAAACAGCCTTCCGAATAGTTTCATTTGGTTTCCTTATTCCGTTTTTCATAATTTTTATCGGCTTGCCGTTCCATCTTTTGTTTCTCTTTTAGAATCCTTTCCCTGTTTGTATGGGAAGATATCCAATAAACCGCATGGCACCTTTCGCATAATAAAAAATCAATTAAGGGACCCCCTAACAAATCGGCGATTCCCGGAGGCCTCTTTTCTAATACTATTAGGCGCATTGGCTTGTGACCGAATATCGCGCAAAATAATAATTTAATCATGGGGTTCTCCGGGCGATTCCGCCCGTACAAAATCAAAGGCCCTTAATATTGATCCATCATCCATGATAATAGCGACCGGGCGAAGGTCGAATATCCCCCCTGATGAATAATCGCAAGGCCCCGGGGCGGCCGGATCCCCTTTATCGAATGCCTTTCGCTTACATCCGGCATAACGGCCGATACAGTTAAAAAGGGCGGATTCCGGAGTTGCGCCCTTTTCCTCGAAAGGCAAAAAATCGGCGACGGCGGCGACATGCCCGCAAACCGGGCATATGAATTTCCAGTTTCGGCGGTCGGTTCCGAAGAGGTCGTTTGCTTCTTTAATCCAGTCCTCATAGCCGTATATTCTTAATTGGTTCGCTCTGATTGCCATTTATCTTATCCCGGCTATCGCCTCGAGGACGTCGAATTTTGCCCGGCCAATATTAAAACCCGGCCATAGCGCCTCTGTATTTCGATTAAAATACATATAACTTATCTTTTTAGCTTTCAAAATAGCGCCCATGGCCCGCCCTTGGCTAACGCTTGGTTCCTTCCATGTCGGCGGATCCCCGGGCCGGCCGGCCGCATATTTATCATATCCATCCCCATTCGGCGTAAAGGGGGCCGCCGTGTCCTTGATCCGGGCGCTTAATGTTGTATCGGAATTGATTCCATGGATTTCAAATAAAAGATCCTTCCATTTATCCCGCATGGCCGTATATGCCCGGGTGGTATTAATAATGATCCGGTTTCGCGGGACCCCTTTGGCCGTCAAATCTTCAATGAACCATTTAAACTGATCGATTAAAACCGCGTCCCCTTCCTCCTCTGTCCATCCCTCGAGGGTAACGTCGGCTTCATTCCAGGGCGCAATAAAATAATCCTTAACTCCGGCTGCTTTTAATTCCGCAATGATCCGGGATGAAACAGCGCTGTAATATTGCCTAACCGGGATCCCCCAGTTTCCGCCGGTGATTGTCCCGTCGACGAGCCGTTGCTTGCTCGACATGAATGGATATAAAAGTTTTCTCGGAATGGAAGCGCCGTTATAAATCCCCGTTCCCTTGATCGAACAAAAATCAAGGATACGGATAAAAGGGGTTATTCCTTGGGCCTTGCATTCCGCAAAAAGCGCCCGATATTTTATCCATATTGATTCCTTGCTTTTCGTCAAATCCCAAAGCGGAAATATTCTGGTATCGTCGGATTCGTGATAATAAGGGTTTATGATTTCAAAGGGAATCCATTCGACTCCGGCCCAGTTAAAGATTATGAAAAATTCGGTCGCATTCCCTCCGGCTATGGCGACTTGTTGAATGAACCATTTTCCATCGGCAAGCGGCGCCGATATAATTTCATAATAGGACGTTCCGATAAAATAGGGCCGGTGAATATTGCATATCCGCTTCGGCTCCGTCCCCGGGGAGAATTCCCGGGCTATAACATGATTGCACCATTCCGAAGGTAATAGCCCGGAATTAAAACAAGTCAAAACGGATATTAGGGGCTTTTTATGAACGGCGCAAATTTCGGTAGGTTCGGTTCCCGGGGCAAAGGGTCGGTTTTCTGTAACCGGGCAATATGGATTAGGCAAGAGGCCGGTTTCGGCGCAAACCTTAACTTGGACCGCAATATGGATATTGCATTTTAATGAAGGGGCGATAGGCTCGTTCCCTTGGGGCGTTTTGTAGTAGGTTCGATTTACAATAACCGGGCAATAATCGCCGGCGATAAGCCCGGATTCTTGGCAAATCGAAAGGGTTATAGTTGGCCGGCTAGGGCAAGCCTGGGCCGCCATAAGCGAAACCACGACTAAAAGGAAAACGATTGCTTTAAGATTATGCCTCATTTCTTTTTTCCTTTTTTCTTCTTTGATTGAAGGGCCTCATATAATTCATCCACCTTTAAAATAAAGGCTTCGGCCATGGCGGCCAAGGGTTTATATATCGCGTCTGTAAGTTCTTTCATGTTTTTTTCCATAACATCGAATGAAAGCCATCGTTTGCAATAGCCGCGGCGCTTTCCTATCCCTGCTTTTCCATAGGCGATATTTAGTATGTGGCAACATTTAGAACCGTCATAAAAATAGCAGTTTCCGCAAATATGCTTTTTCATCCTACGACCATTTTCTTTCCTTTTTTTGTTAGATAAATCCGCGATCGGATCAAATGGCGGTCCTGATATTCGTTATTTATTGCGATATAATCGGCTCCCTCGAGGTGTCCGATGATATAGCCGAGGCGGTATTTTAAACCCGATTCTCCACAAACCGGAATCGCGTTTCCTTCGGCGTCGATGTCTTTTAAATCCATATAGTAGATAAGGTCAAGATTTGGGCAAGGGCATTTCTCAATGATTCTTAAAGCTTGGATAATTCGTTCTTTTGTCATGGTGAAAAACCCGGGGGACCTTTCGGATCCCCCGGGAGATATTCTTCTTTGGGGTTTGGCCCTTATTCGGATCCGCCGCCGGTTTTTGCAATGACCTTATAAAGGCCGTTGGCGGTCAAGAAAACGAAAAACGAATAGCCGATAAAGGCAAGAATTGTGAATCCGGAAGTTGTAATCAAATAAAAGGCGG
This sequence comes from Candidatus Omnitrophota bacterium, assembly GCA_041653835.1. Classification (GTDB taxonomy): domain Bacteria; phylum Omnitrophota; class Gorgyraeia; order Gorgyraeales; family Gorgyraeaceae; genus UBA10183. Next base: position 2,126 of record JBAZEP010000055.1, on the reverse strand, counting down.
TTGCCGCCATGGATACAATTCCGGAAGCAACATAGCCCAGGGCGTCCGTCCATTTCAATAATCGTTTTAACATTTCGGTTAGGGCCAAAACCGAAAGGCCCAAGATCCCGCCTTCCGTGATAATCTTCACGACGGCCGGGTCGATCGGGGCGACTCCGGCTGTGGCATCTTGGGCGAAGGCCGGCGCCATGGCAAGGACGAAAAGAAACGCGAAACATGAAAGGAAAAATTTGGCTCTCATACGAGGCCTCCTTTATTGGATTTTCCGGCCGGCATGGGGCCGGGCTTTATACTCGCATATTCATCAAGGATTTTTCTTAACTCTTCCGTTTCTTTCGGCGTCAAGCCGTCTTTTTGGCCGAGGCTTCCATTTGAAGCCGCTGTTTGAATATCGGAAAGGCTTTTATATCCGGCTTTGTAAAGCGCTGCGGATAATTCATCGGAAATCATGATTTTAGTTCCGTCCATTTCTTCGATGCCTTCCGTTTTCAATAGGTTTATTATATCCCGGATCCGGGATTGAAGGGAAACGGCCATTTTGTTTATTTCGAATATGGCCGAGGCGTATTCCTCCATAATTAATATCATCCGGTCGTTATCCATGTTATTTCTCCGGTTCCGGAAGGGTCTTGTTTTCGAAGGGAAGGGCCGGCCGAACGGTTCTATCATATTCGGATTTCCCATAGGCCCGAAGCTTTGATAATGTCGCCTCGAGTTCCGAAATGATTATTGCCAAGGCTCCCAAATCGGCCGGCTTTTTTATTTCCGCATTCGATCGGAAAATAAACGTTTTCGGTCCGGTCTTTTCGATGTATCCCCCATGGCTTTGTTTCAGGGAATCCGGGTTATCGGCAAACCAGGTTGCCGCTTCCCGGATTGATTTCAATTCCGCCGGATTGATTTTTTCGATTTGGCAAACCAAAAAAACTTTGGATTTGATTTGATCCGTGGTTTGCAAAATCCCTGGATTTACCGCCATATAATCGGCGACCAGTTTCCGGGTCAATTTTCCATACTTCGTAGGGTGTCCCATGGTTTCGATTCTCCTTTTATTTGGTTTGGGAATTAGGGCCATTTGATTCCGATAGTTTTTTAATCGCCTTTTCCTTGAAGTAAGTATAAATCTCTTTGGGCGTGTAATATAAAAAAACATAGGCGAGGAAGGCAACGGCCGGGCATGCGAATATGAAAAATAGCGTATATGCGGCCCATTCCGGGGCCGCCTCTTTCTTTCCCCCGACGAGCGTCATTAATACGAAAACAAATATTACATAGGCAATAACCCCGAATGTCTTTAGGGCGGCTCCCATTGCTATTTTTTTCATGATTAAAGCTTTACGTCAATATCAACGGAATAAACAAATGATTGCTTTATCCCCTCGGTATGAATCCCGTCTAAATCAACGTTTCCATCTTCGCGTATCATCGCTATGTCGATCTTAATATTATCTATATTTAGCCCGGTTTCTTTTTTGAATTCCTGAATTCTTTTATCTAAAAAATCTTTTATTTCGGATTCAAGGCCTTTCCGATAAATGACGGCTTCATTAACGTTCATTGTTTTTTTCCTTTTATTTCATTGTCGATAAAATCCGATATGTTTTTAGCTCCCTCTTCGTCCCAGTCCCCGGATACTCCGGCTAATATTAGATTAGCGTCCGGGGCTGGAATAGCCGGCCGGAATATGATAATTACCGAAGGAAACGGGGCGCTATGCTTTGCTTTGCCGAAGGTTAGCCGTCCCCGAACGAATCGGATTTCATCCGCAAAGGGCAAGACATAATCATGAAACCATGCGGTATCTGTTCGGGCCGGAACGTTAAAGACGGATCCGTTCCCCTTTTGTCTTTCGATCAAGGCCCGGGAAAACCAGTCTTTTAATCCGCGTCCATAGGGAGGATTCAAATAATTCATTTTTCCCCATGGCTCCAATAGCCCAAGGGTTCCGCCTCGTTTGCATGGGTCATTGTCAAAATGGAATTCCTTATCAAGATCCCGATAGGCTTCCTCCGGGGTATCCCATTCCCATGATTTTTTTGATCCCAGGGCGGCCCATTTTGTAGTTTTCATTTTAGGTCCTGGGCCTTCGAAGCGTTTCCTTCCAACATGTTATAAGCAATTGGGCA
>JBAZEP010000054.1:0-7822 GCA_041653835.1 Candidatus Omnitrophota bacterium | reverse complement strand
CCATCAATCAAAAAAAGTTTTTCTTTTTTACTCATTCATTATTTATAAGGGATTTCCTAAAATAGGAAGGACGTTTCTCTGCATAGAACAGGGCGAAGCGAGGCTATTCCGGTAAAATGCTCAATATCGCTTCGAATTCTTTTCTGGCGCCTGAAAAATCTTTCTGGCGGTACTCTATCATGCCTTCTTTGTAATGATCCTCTATCCTCTCCTCCTTCATTCTAAACTTTATCGCGCCTTCCAGCTCCGCAAGCGCCTTGTTTGTATCGGAATCCTGCCCGGCAAGCCTTATCGCGTCCAGTGCCTTCGCGTATTCGCCTTTACCATAAAGATCTTTCGCCTTGGCGTAAGCCGCATTCGCTTCGCCGCCCGAAAGCCCCTGGGGCTCCCCGGTGTTTATTTTCCCGGCCTTTTCCTTCTTCAACCTTTCTTCCGCCAGCCTCAGCGATTCCTGGAGTTCTTCGTCAAGGGAACTTTTCGTTTCTGCCTTCGAGACCTTTGCGGTCTTGCCTGTCTTTTCGGACCCTATCCTGGTCCAATCCGAACCTTTTTTCGGCTTAGCTTCCGGTTTTTCTTTTTTTACAACGTCTTTTTTAACATTCTCCTGCTTTTCTTTTTTTATTTTAGGTTTGGCCTGCGGTTTTTCTTTTTTAACGGCGGGCTTTTTAATAGGTTTCTTTTTTTCTATTTTCTCCTGAAGAGGTTTTTCCGCTTTGTCTATAAGGCCGAGCTTTTCCAGCCTGGACCTGGCTTCTTCTGTCCAGGGATCCCCGGCTTTACCCAATTTATACCTTCTCATCCAATGAAAAGCCGCTTTTTCCAATTCACCTTTCCTTTCGCAAAGAAGGGCCAGGTTAGTATGCACTTCTTTATATTCCGGGTCTATAGCGAGGGCTTTCTCGTATTCGGCTTCCGCCCTGTCCAGCCATCCTTTTGTCTCGAATAATATGCCGAGGTCATTATGAGGCGCGGCGTATTCGGGCCTCATGTTAGCGGCCTTCTGATACCATTCGATAGCCGTATCTATGTCCCCGAGCTGTTGGGCCTCGTATCCTTTTGTCCGGTATTTTTCCGCCTCGGTAGTTATGGTCATGACGTCGGAAGCGTTCGCGTAAGTCGCGCTAAAAAAAGGCAGGAAAAGCAAGATCGCGGAAAAGGCCAGTCCGCGTCCCATGAATCTTATTTTATTTATTTTTTCCATTGTTCATAAGTCTATCATATACCCCTTATTGCGTCAAGAAAAAACTAAATAAAAATTACTCTATTTTAATAGTCATGCGGCAGGTGTTCGGAAAAGTAGTTCCCTGTCAAGGCGTCTATATCCGCGGTGAGTTCCTGCAGGCGGAGTTCTTTTTCCAGGCTTAGTTTTAAATCGCCCGCGGGCGAAACAAACATCTCTATCTGGAGCCTTCTTCTTTCGAAATACACCCTCGTAATCTCATTTAGTATATCGTCCCTCAGCTCAACCATTAATTTTGAACGCGTATCTATGGATGTCTGGTCGCTGTTCCAGATAAACTCCCCCATATCCCACGTCATGGTAACGTCCCAGCACACGGCGTCTCTTCCTTTCTGCAAAGTATCAGGATTAGTACCTGAATCCCAGTGCCAGTAATCCGTGACATACCTGTCTATGCCCACGGAGACATCGGGCAGAAGCGCCTTTTTCCCAGCGGCGCTTCTCCATTCTCTGATCTTATCCGGATGGACTTCCGCGTATTCAATAGCTGCTTTTTGAACCTCGTTAATGCCGGGCTCATCTTTAAAACTTTCCATGATCCTGTTAATTTCCGGATCCAAGCAGTGATATTCCGATCGCGGCCCGGATCCAACGGAAGTTTTGTATTTATACAGTCCTCTATTGGTCGCCGCCCACAGATACCCATCCGCACCAATAGAGATGTCCCGCACATCCGTCGCGGGCATACCGTTATAGAGCGGCTTCCATGTCCTTTCCCGCTCAAGAAACATAAAAACACCTTTATCGGTCGCGGCGTATAGCTTATCCTTATATGCGAGTTTTCTTATTTTTAAAGACGCCGCGCCTGCGCCGGTAAATTCCTTCCAGCTCTCCCCTTTATCTTCGCTGAAAAATACCCCTGAATCAGCCGCCAGGAAAATATTGCCCCTGGCCAGGGTAATACTGTTTACCGGTTTTATTATCCGGCTGTTCTCATCCGCGGCATCAACGTCATGCTCTGTTTCTTCCCTGGCTGTCACAAATGTCCTTTTCCACCCTTCGCCGGAATTTTTGTAAACGCCCCCGGCAGTAGCGGCGATAAAGACATCCTCAAAAAACTCCAGCCATCTCACGCCCAGGCCGGGCCCGCCTATGTCATCCCTTACCCATGTATTCCCGTTGTCGGAACTGATAAACAGGCCGCTGTCCGTAGCCAGATACAGCCTTTTGTCTTCCAGGAGCGTTATGTGCCTCGCGTTGCCTTCTTTATCTCCTACGCCCTTGAATATGCCTTTCCAATCCGACATACCATCCTGGCTGGCGAACAGTCCGTCTTCGGAGCACGCAAAAACTCCTTGCGGTGACGCATAAATAAAATTAATGTTTCCCCCTGCAGGCCTTACGAAAAATACCGCTTGCCATGTAACCCCTCCGTCATGCGTCCTGTACAATGTTTTTTCTCCGGAAACATAGATAGTCCCTTTATCGCAAGGGTCTGGAAACACTGATTTTAACCCGGTCTCATATATGCCTGAGACCTGTTCCCAGCCGCCATCACAAAAACCAGGGCTTGTAAGATCGAGAACAACGGATAAAAACAGGCATAGATACGGTATCTTACGGAGATTTGCCAAGATAAATACAGTATAGCGTTGGGGTAAAAAAACACAATAAACAATGGTTCAATTAATTATGCCTCGCAGGCAGGGCTATTTTTTGAATTAGCGTCTTAAATATGGTATAGTTATAGTAGGGGGGAGCGAGATGTTTAAACTGGCCTTTATCTCAATATCTGCTTTCACGCTGCTATTAATATGCGCGGCCTCGTACGCGGAGTCGAACATAGTTATAGGCACCTCGTCCTGCTCTTTTTCCGAATGGGTCAATATAAAACGGGCTAATAATATCGATGAAAATGCGGAAAAAATACTCCTACGCGAACAATGGGAGAAACAGCTGGGGATCGACCTTTTTTATCCTTATTTTAAAGCCAAGGAAGTGGAATCGAAAGTAAAAGAAAAAACAAGCGTCAGGACAAACATGAGGTTGTTGAAACTGAGGGGCAAACCGGAATTCAAAAGCAACGAAGCCAAATACACCTTTACAGTAAAATTTTAAGCCTTCTTTTTATCCAATACTTCCAGCAATACAGCCGCGACATTAGGATCGAACTGCTTACCGATATTTTCCTTGATTATGCTCAAAGCTTCTTTTTTCGACAATGCCTTCCGGTATGGCCTGTCGGATATCAGCGCTTCGTAAACATCGGCTATCGCTATTATGCGGGCCCCTATGGGTATCTCGTCGCCTTTTAAGCCGAAAGGATATCCCTTGCCGTCCCATCTCTCATGGTGATAGAGTATCAAAGGCAGGAGGTCGTGGAAAGATTGTATGGGCCTTATTATATCGACCCCTATCTTGGGATGTTCCCTGATCTTTTTGAATTCCGCCGGGGTAAGGGGTCCTTTTTTCAAAAGTATTTTTTCGCTGATCCCTATCTTGCCTAAATCGTGAAGCATCGACGCCTGTTCCACAAGTTTTATTTCGTCTATGGGCAGACCTATGCGCTTAGCGATCTCGTTCGCGTAATAAACCGTCCTCTCCACGTGATTGCCTGTATAGTGGTCTTTGAGCTCTATTGTTTTCGCGAACGCGAATATCGATTCGATCGAACTCTGGTTTACCTTTTTTGTCAGCTTCAGGAGTTTCTGCTTAAGGTCCTTGACGCCCGGCATCCTGTACGGCAGCACAGAGCCGCCCTGTATGTCTGTCGTGGAACACACCCTGTCTCCGCCATATTCCTTCGCCTTGTTCAACACCTTGTCCGCGATTTCAATAAAATCCGAGCTCTTGAACAAATTGTCTTCAGGATAGGCAACAACGGCGATACTCAGGCGTAGTTTAACCGAGTTCTTTTTGTCCCCGAAAGTAAACACCCTGATAGCGTCCGCGATCCTGTTCCCGAGCTCTATCGCGCGTTGTTTATCATTGCCCGGCAATATGATCACGAACTCCTCGTCCCCAAACCTTATCACATAATCATGAAGCCTGACCAGGCTCTTGAGCTTATGCGCGAACTGTTTAAGCACGAGGTCTCCCAGCTTATAGCCATAAGCGTCATTCACGGACCTGAAGTAGTCTATATCGATAAACAACAGCGAAAGCAACTGATGGTATTTTTTGCTCCTGTAAAATTCCGACTCAATAATCTCTTTGAAATAGCCATGGTTATAAAGCCCTGTCTGGGGATCTTTTATGACAAGGCCTTTCAGCTTTTTATTAGATTTAAAAAGCTCTTTGTTCAGGACTTCCATGCTCTTTTCCGCTTTTTTGCGCTTGGTTATATTCTCCGCCACCTCCAGGACAGCTTTGATGTTATTTGCCTCGTCCCTCATAGGTATGCCCTTGATATACCATTCCCTGCCGTCAGGCGCGACCATTTCCGCCTCTTCCGTATTCCCTGTTTCTCTTGCCCTGACAACAGGACACCCCTTGCACGGCTTATCGAGGTTATGGAACGCCTGGTAACATGTCTTGCCTTCCAGGAGCCCCGGGGTCGTATTGAATTCCTTGGCAGTGCTCTTATTGGCCCATACGATCCTGTTTTCCAGATCCTGCTGTACTACAAGCTCCAGCATATTATTAAGTATGAGCGCCTTCTCGTTTTGCGATTTTCTGCGTTCCTCTTCCACGGCTATGGCAGAGGCGATTATGCCCATAAGCCTCTCCTCTTCGGAAGTAGGGACATAATCCCGCTGGTAGACAACGCAGAGCACCCCTTTATATTCATTGTTGAATTTAACAGCCCTGCCAATGTAGGTCTGGAGGCCGTATTTTTTAACATTTGGGTCTGAATTTACATATGGGGTATCTTGGAGCTGGCGTATCAAAACAATTTCATCGGTAGCGTTCCTTATAGCGTCATAACATATATGCCCCTCCGCTTTATCGACAGGGACATAATCAAGAGGTGTATTCCACTTTCCAGCGGAACATAAGATGTCCTTATCCAGGCGGTTATACAGGGCGCAAGTCGCTCCCATCAGGTCCCCGCAGAGCGCTACAAGACTGTTTATATTTTTTACAGGGTCATTGCTAAAAGAAAGAAAACATTGTGTTAACTTTATAAAATGATTTTCAATGATTTGATATTCCATAATATTTATCTATCCATTTGCAAAACTACTATTATCTCTAATGTTACAAAACAATGTTATTTAGCTTCGACTAAACCCAGATCATCCTTTAAGGCAGGAGTTAATCTATTTAAAAGCATACCACATAACTTCTATATTTGCAAGTATGGAAAAAAAATTTATTATTTTTTGTAAAGCCCTGTTAAACCGGCCCTGTCAATTGCCTCTCAGTAACCTTTCCAGGAGTTCCTGGCCTTTTGACGTAAACAGCCTCTCCATGACATATTTCAGGTCCGGTATTACCGATATGGCAGGCGCCTTCCCGCTTATCTCAAGAGGGATGACAATAACGCCTTTTTCGTCAGCAAGATAGCTTAGTTCAGGCACGATGCCGGCAATCACACCTGAAAGGTCTTCTTGTATGGATAAATCCGCGTCAATATCCATATCCTGCTCCATGCCTACGGAGCCTTTTCCGGAAAGATAAAAACCGTCCGATTCTATCAAAAAGTCATCGAAAAAGATCCTGCCTTCTTTTACCCTGAAATCCAGATCCATGGGCTTAAACACCGTGTTGTTCCGGCTCAGGACAACGCCATAGTTTTCAGGCAGGCTATATCTCAATTTCTCGACTAGACCCGGCAACATGTTAAGTTTATCCAGGGCGGTTTTTAAAATATTCATGTCCTCGAGAGACGCGCCGCGCAATTTTATATTTCCTTCCGCATTGCCCGCCAGGATACGCATACGCAGGTCAAGGGCGCATTTAAAACTGGGCTTCCTGCCCGGGTTTATTGTCATGCCCTCGACGGACAGCCTCCTGACCTGAATATCTTTTTTCAAAAGAGGGAATAGTTCTAATTTCGCGTCCAGGCTTTTCGCTTTCAACAGGGGATCGTCCCATGAGCTATCCCTGTCTTTCATTGATATGCCCCTCACCTCGATCCCGAGACCCGCAGAAAAACCCAGGGAAATATCGTCTATAGCGATATCCTTGCCGGTAGATTCTTCCAGTCTTGTTATCAATATCCCCTTATAACGGTTGGCGTCGAAAGTAACTATAAACAACGCCAGCGCGGCAACAAGTAATGCAAGCACAATGGCTATTATCAAAAAGACTTTTTTCATGTGAGCTAAAACCCTATATTAAAACCCGTGTCAAAGGTCACGTCAGGGCTTGACGCGGAATTTATGTTCTCAGTAAAGCCGAAATGCCAGGAAACATCCTGCTTTTCTTTCCAGGTATAATTAACACCCAGCCCCACATCAATACCTTCCTCATCCAGGACATTGGTGCCGCTCGAAGGATACGGGCTCGTATTAGCCATAATCTGCGCTACCAGGGAAAATCTGCTCGTAAAAAGATACTCCGCCCCGAGCATCCCCGAAACTATATTGCGTTTTAAATTCAGCGCGCTGAAAAAATCCGGTTTTTCTATTATCGCGAGGCCGCATCCGGCATAGACTATTATTTTTCCAAAAAATGCCTTATCCAAAAGTATCCCGAATCCATAATCCAGTTCCCCGCTCCCGAGCAGGTCATTCTCGTTTCCTGTAGGCAATTTGACGGCCGCCCTGAAAGAAAGATTCGGCAAGAAATCCCGGTCTTCCTCCTTTATAACCTGGTACTTGGCTTTCAATACGACATCGCCAAGCCCCTCGGTAGAATGTCTTATGTTAATAAGGCTCTGATTATTATAAATAAACGAATAGTTAAGGTTATAAGCGCCTTGCCGCTCCCTGGAACGCGGGGTTGTCGCGCCCACGGTATCCTCAAAATCTTCGACAAATTCGTCCAGGTACCCGCGCGATAAACTCAGGTACGGGACTTCCACGCCTATTTCCATGTTTTCATGAATACCGTACCTCAAATCCAGGGTTACTCTTGAGACTTCCGCGTCGATATTTATATTATAAAGCGAAGATGCAGGGGTAAAAGCGCTGACAGTGATATTTGAAACGGTATAATAGGCGCGCATATCCAATTTATCCGTTTCCACAACATCCGCTTTATCGGGTTCCATCTGCAGGAAAAAAAGATACAAAGGCATTTGGTTCCGGATCGGCATGGGGCCTGTTTTCGCGAAAGCGCCTGACACGAAAGACAATAAGCTAAATAGCACAACCGCGGCTGATATATTAAACTTTCTCAATCCTACTCCTCCTTCCCTTGAAGAAACCAGGTTTATATGATATAATTGATATAGCCGATAAGGGCAAACCCTGAGAAATCAGGGGGCGCAAAGCCTACGGGCCTAAGTTATTATGACAAGCCGTAACCCGCGAAGGGTTAGTGAGGCAGTCAGTAATAATATGGCGGCCGGGTTGCCGAGCGATGAAAAGCCGAAGCTGAAAGCCTTTATCGGCTTTTTTCTATTTAAAGGCACTATCTTTTCGATGAGGTCATTCTTTCGAGCGCTTCGTTAAACTCGCTTTCCAGAATAAACGTAACCGCCACCGAACACCCCGTAAGGCTCTTTACCTTAGCCAGCGCTTCCATATTTTT
>JBAZEP010000053.1:0-7895 GCA_041653835.1 Candidatus Omnitrophota bacterium | reverse complement strand
GAGCTTGTGCGCAGGGAATTGACAGAATTGAGCGCTATCCTGAAAACCCGGGTAAAGGTATTCGGCTATGTGAATAATGTGGATGAATTTATGGAAATAAGCGATATAATAGTTACTAAGCCCGGCGGGTTGACCATATCCGAGGCGCTTTCAAAGACCCTTCCCATGATAATCGTTCAGCCTATATTGGGCCAGGAGACAAGGAATTGCGGGATACTTACGGGATATGGGGTCGCGGTAAAGGCAAAGAACACAAAAGAGGTTTGTAAATTCATCAAAGAATTCGCTGTGTCGCCAGAGAGGATAATCGGCACGCGTACCAGGATAGGCCTACTTCGATACCCTGACGCGGCCAAAAACATCGCAGACTTTATTTTACAAACACAATGATAAGGGAACATTTATGACAGTGTCGAAAATGTTCCCTTAAGGATATGGATATTATAAAGATTGTTGGAAAAATCGCGGATAAGTCAGGTATCCCGGCGTATATTGTGGGCGGGCCTGTGAGGGATAAACTCCTGGGCAGATCCAATGCCGATAATGACATGGATTTTGTAGTGGAAGGGGACGGTATTAAATTTGCCGAAGTTTTGAATAAGGAACTTAGAGGCAAGTTGACAGCGTACCGGGCGTTTGGCACAGCCACTATCAAACTTAAAAAGAAAAGAATAGACATTGTTACCGCGAGAAAAGAGATTTACAAGCGCCCTGCCGCGTATCCGGATGTAAAGCCCGGGACCATAGAGGATGATCTTTTCAGGAGGGATTTTACGATAAACGCGATGGCGCTCGGCGTGAACAAGAAAAATTTCGGCAAGCTCGTGGATTTTTACGGCGGCCAAAAAGACCTGAAAAAAGGCCTGATAAGGGTATTGCATGAAAAGAGTTTCATAGACGACCCGACCAGGATATTCAGGGCGGTGAGGTTTTCCGTGCGGTTTGGTTTCAAGATAGAGCCCGGCACAAAAAACCTTATGAGAGAAGCTGTGGTGGATGGTTATTTAGGGGAGGTTAACGCGGGCAGGATCAGGAAAGAGATAGAAGCGTTCTTGAAAGAAAAAAATCCGAAAAAATGTTTGGATATGTTTAGCAAATTAATGTAACTATGGGAGTCCGGCTCCCTGCGGGAGCTGGACTCCCAAAGGAGTAACATGGGTATACGATCGGAGCGGGTTGAAGGCCAGTTGAAGAAAGAGATCTCGAAGATATTGCAGGAAGACCTTAAAGATCCCAGGATAGGTTTTGTAACTATTACGAGGATCGACCTTACCGGAGACCTGAGATACGCGAGGATCTATTTCAGCGTCATGGGGGACGACACGGTAAAAGAAGAGAGTTTAAAGGGCATCAAGAGCGCCATAGGTTTCATAAGAAAGCTTATAGCGGAGAGAATGGACCTGAGATATGTGCCGGAGCTTTATTTCAAGCTCGATAATTCCATAGAATACAGCATAAATCTTGAAAAGACTTTTGAAAGGATACGTCATGAGCGTGAGGACGGTAAAACAGGCGATAAAGAAGTTTAATAGATTCCTGGTAACAGGCCACATAAACCCTGAGGGGGATGCCATAGGCAGCCAGGTCGCGATGGCGTTCCTGCTGAAGAAACTAGGCAAAGAGTACGTAATACTGGATGATAGTCCCGTACCGAAGGTATTGCAGTTCATGAAAGGCACCGAGGATATATCGAAGGAAGTGCCGGCGGATTTTAACTACGAGGCCCTGATAGTCCTTGACAGCCCCGACCTCGGCAGGATAGGGAAGGTAAGCGGATATATTAAAGAGGACACCGCTATAATAAACATAGACCACCATATCTCCAACGTCAATTTCGGGAAATTTAACTGGGTGGAGCCTGAGTTTTCAAGCGCCGGAGAAATGGTTTACGGGCTGTACAAGGCGTTCAAAATGAAAATAGACCTGGATGACGCGATGGCGCTGTATGTCGCGATAATGACGGATACCGGGTCGTTTAAATATTCCAATACCTCTTCCAAAACCCACAGGATAGCGGCGGAACTCATAGATATAGGCGTGAAACCGTATGATATAAACACCAGGATTTACGAGACAAGCAGCCTCCAGGACACAAGCCTTCTAGGCGAGTCGCTCCAGACAATGAAAGTTACGGATGACGGGAAGATAGCGTGGCTCTGGGTCACTAAAGAGATGCTCAAAAAGACAAAGGCATCCCTTGAAGGCACCGAAGGGATCATAAGTTTCGCGCGGGCAATAGACGGGGTTGAGATCGCTATCCTTTTCAGGGAGACAGGCACCGAGGACAGGGTAAAGGTAAGTTTTCGCTCCAAAGGGAACGCGGATGTGAATAAGCTCGCGGGTTTTTTCAACGGCGGCGGCCATCCCACGGCGAGCGGCTGTACCGTGTTCGGAAAACTTGAGGATGTGGAAAAAAAAGTGCTCGACGCGGCAAAAGAGATGTTGAAGTAATGGACGGGATATTGATAGTCAATAAGCCCGCCGGTATTACCTCCCACGACGCGGTAAATTTTATCAGGCGGAAATTCAATATAAAACGTGTCGGCCACGCCGGGACCCTCGATCCCATGGCCACGGGCATCCTCGTGATGCTCCTGGGAAAGGCCACGAAATTATCCAATATATTCATGAACAATGACAAGGAATATGTAGCGAAGATGTTTTTCGGGAAGAGTACCGACACGCAGGATTCATCCGGGAAAGTCGTCGAAGAAAAGAAAACAGACTCTCCCGGTATAGAAAAAATAGAAGAGGCGCTCGATAATTTCAGGGGAGATATCGAGCAGGTGCCTCCGATGGTATCAGCTATAAAATTCAAAGGCAAAAAACTGTATCAGCTTGCCCGCTCAGGCAAGACAGTCGCGAGGGAGCCGCGCAAGATAAGGATAAACAGCCTCGATGTGCTGGATTTTAAATTTCCGGAACTTACCTTCAGGGTAAGCTGTTCCAAAGGCACTTATGTGAGGACATTATGCGAGGATATCGGCCGCTCGCTCGGTATCCCCAGCCACATGTCGGATTTAATAAGGACGCGGTCAGGGGATTTTTTACTGGCGGACTCAAAAAAACTGGAAGAATTGGATGAAAAAGATATCATACCCTACAGCAGTTACGATAGGCATATTTGACGGGGTGCACAAGGGGCACCAGAAGATCCTGGAGAGGCTGGTCAAAGAAGCCAAAAGATACGGGCTCAAAAGCGTAGCCATAACATTTGACCCGCATCCCGTGGATGTGCTGTCAGGGGGCGGGAAAATCCCGTTCCTGATGTCGCTGGAGCACAGGGTCAGGCTGATAAAAGAAGCGGGAGTGGATTATTGTTTCGTGGAGAGATTCACTAAAAGATTTTCAAAGCTCAGCCCGGAAGGTTTCATAAAGATCCTCGCGGATAGATTGAATATGAAATTGCTAGTGACAGGCGGGAACTTTTTGTTCGGGTCCAAAGAAAAAGGCGATACAACCCTTCTCAAAAAGTTAAGCGGCATTTACGGTTTTAAATTATACGCCGTACCGCCCATGAAAATGAACGGCGGCTATATCTCGAGCACGAGGATAAGGCGTCTGATAGAGAGAGGGGAATTGAAAAAGGCGTCAGATATGCTCGCCAGGCCTGTCACTATTTTAGGCACGGTCGTGAAAGGCAAAAGGCTTGGCAGGAAAATAGGATTCCCTACCGCGAACATCGATCCGCATCACGAAGCCATCCCGTCCGCCGGCGTTTACAACGTTGGCGTCAGGCTGGGAAAAGCGTCTTACCGAGGAATATTGAATATCGACACACATAAAGTAATAGAAGTATATATATTCCATTTCAAAAAAGATATATATGGCAGGGATATAGAAGTTGTATTCGGACGAAAAATAAGAAACGAAAAAAAATTCAAAACCCTCGAAGCGCTCAAGAAACAGATCCAGCTCGATATCCTGCAAACCGTCTCCTGATAACCCTAATGTCACATTTAAGACACTGTCTTAAATGTGACATTAGGCCATCCACGCTACATTTAGCGCCGGTTAAGCATACAAAACCCCCGTATGTAGTATTATCCCAAAAAAAGTCATTTTTCCCTTGACACTATTACCTCATTGGGGTAAACTTTAACTACAAGTGGAGTAAAGTGGTGGAAAGTGGAGTAAAACAAAAGGCGGCATTGTATGTTTTACGGAGAATTCAAACATACGCTGGACAGGAAGCAACGCATTATAATCCCTGCCAAATTCAGGGAAGCGCTCAAGGAGCATTATGTCGAGCGTTTTTTTATTACCCGCGGCCTGGACAAATGCCTCTTCATGTTTGCCGAGGACGAGTGGAAGACCCAGGAACAGAAATTCAAATCATTGTCATTTACCAAAGCGGAATCAAGAAAATTCAACAGGCTTTATTTTTCAGGAGCGTGTGAAATGACCCCTGATAAACAGGGCCGCGTGCTTATCCCTGACTACCTGAGGGATTACGCGGATATAAAAAAGGAGGTGTACATTATCGGCGTTTCAAATCGTATCGAAATATGGAGCAGGCAGCTTTGGGAAGAGTATTACTCAAAGTCCAAAGATACCTTCGAAGATGTGGCCGAGAAATTAATCGAGGAATAACCATGGAGGTTTTTGTGAATATACGCAATTATAGTTCGGGCAGCATTACCAGATGCAAGGCGTGCGAGACGAATTTTTTTGACATACCCGTGGAATGTATACGCAAGACCCGGTCGCTGAACATCGACCCCAAGTGCCTTGCGGCTAACGAGGAGATTTACAAGATCCTAAGAAGCAATAATGGAAAAAAGTTATTCGCATAATCCGGTATTGGTAAGAGAGGTAATGGAGTTTTTAAATCCCGCGCCCGGCCAGGTAATAGTGGACGCTACGCTCGGCGGCGCGGGGCACAGCGAGCAAATCCTTCAGAGAATATCTCCCGGCGGTATGTTGATAGGACTCGATAGAGACGAGGAAGCATTAAGATTGGCGTCTGAAAGGCTCAGGCCTTTCGAGGGGTCATTCAAATTGATAAATAAAAACTTCAGATATCTCAAGGAATCGCTTGAACAAATAGGAGTGGAAAAAGTAAATGGAATTATATTTGATATGGGCATATCTTCTATCCAAATGGAGGCGCCCGAAAGAGGGTTCGGTATAAAAAATGACGGCCCGCTGGACATGCGTATGGATCGCGGCCAGCGCCTCACCGCCAAGGAACTGGTAAACCGCTTGGGCGAAAATGAACTGTCCCAGTTGATACGGGATTACGGGGAAGAGAGATTTTACAGGCGCATAGCAAAAGGGATAGTAGAGAGGAGAAGGGTGAAAGAGATATCCACGACCTTCGAGTTAACGGAAGCCGTCCTTAAAAGCATCCCCCACAAGTACAATAAGTACAAGATCCATCCGGCCACACGCACCTTTCAGGCGCTGCGCATAAAAGTCAACGATGAACTGGGTTCTATAGAGCAGGCGCTCGGCGAATTGCCCGGCGTTATGGGCAAAGGCGCCAGGGCATGCGTAATATCGTTCCATTCCCTCGAAGACAGGATAGCGAAAAACATATTCAGGGAGTTCAAGGCCGCCGGCATTTTTAAAGTCCTTACCAAAAAACCCGTCACAGCGGGCCAGGACGAGGTTATCGCTAACCCGCGTTCCAGAAGCGCTAAACTACGCGCCGCAGAAAGGCTTTAAATGGAAAAGAACCAGAACCTTCATTGCTCCAGGATACTCGGGATCATAATAAGCCTGACTTTTATAGCGGTAATGTATGTCAATCAGCAGGCGCTGATATACCAGATGGGCCTGAAAGTAAAACAAAATAACGATGTATACGCAAAGCTGATTGACCATAACAAAATAATGGTATATAATGTGTTAAATTTGAGGTCACCTGCCAGTCTTGAGAGAAAACTCTTAGCAAAGAAAGTAGAGTTATCCATGCCTTCCAAATGGCAGGTGGTGAAGTTGGCTAAAAAAGGCCCTTCAGTAAAACTATTCGCGAGCGGCCGATAAAAAATTAGGTAAATTTCGTGTATAAAGGAACTACCCCACGCATAAGGAAAGTTCTGCATGCCTTGATAATAGCGTTTGCGCTCCTGGGTATCAGACTCGTCTTTGTCCAGCTCGGAGCGGCAAAACCCCTGTCGGATATTGCTTCCAACCAGTATAAAATGGCAATCTCTCTTCTTCCCAAGCGCGGTGTAATTTACGACCGTAACCTCAAAGAATTAGCCGTCAGCATAAATCTAAACTCGGTATTCGCGGAACCTTTCAGGGTAAAGGACAAGGCATCCGCCAGCCAGAAGCTTGCCAATGTCCTCGGCATTTCCAGGGAAGAGATCTACAAGAAACTCAGCCAGGAAAGAGGGTTTGTATGGCTCAGCCGCAAGGTTTCACAGGATAAGGCGATAAAGGTAAGGGCGCTTAATATTAAAGGTATAGATTTCATAAAAGAGCCCCAGCGCGTTTATCCGAACGCTATGACCGCGAGCCATGTAGTAGGTTTTACGGATATGGATAATAACGGCCTGGAGGGGCTTGAACTCAGGTTCAATAAGCACCTGAAAGGCGTTATGGGTTACAGGTACGCGGTAAGGGACGCCAAACAGCGTGAGGTCCCGGGGTACGAATATAAAGAGCTCCAGCCTGTGGACGGCGATAGCATGGTCCTTACCATAGACGGCATGATACAGTCTATAGCCGAGAGGGAGCTGGAAAAAGGTTATGAAAAATATAACGCCAAGGGCGCATGCATAATCGTGATGGACCCTTTTACGGGAGACATCCTTGCCTTAGCCAACAGGCCCGGCTACGACCCGAATAACGTAAAGGCGTTCCCTGTTGATTACAGGAGGAACAGGGCTATATGCGATTTTTTTGAGCCAGGGTCGAGTTTCAAGATAGTGGCGGCTTCCGGCGCGCTGGAAGAAAAAGCTGTGCGGCCCGCGGATAAGTTTTTTTGCGAAAACGGGGAATACAGGTGGGCCGGCCATACGTATCACGACCACACCCCCCATGGATGGCTTCAGTTCAGAGAGGTCATAAAATATTCATCTAATATAGGAACTATGAAAGCGGCCCAGAAACTCGGCAAGGACAAATTATATAAATATGTCAAGAAATTCGGGTTTGGCGAAAAGACAGGGATAGAACTGCCCGGCGAGGTATGCGGGATTACTACGCATCCCGTTACCTGGTCAAAACTTTCTCTATGCAGTATATCGATGGGGCAGGAAGTGACCGTGACCGCTCTCCAGCTTGCCTGCGCCATATCCGCTATCGCGAATGGCGGCAGCCTTGTTAAGCCCAGGATAGTGGAAAGGATACAGGCCCCCTCAGGCCATATTATACGGAGGTTCGAATCAAAGAAGCCTCAAAGAGTGATATCGGAACAGACCGCGAAGGAGATGAGGAACATACTGAGGGGAGTGGTGGATGACGGTACAGCGAAACTCGCGGAGGTGGACGGTTATGTCCCCGCGGGAAAGACAGGCACTGCCCAGAAGGTGGAATCCAATGGCACTTACTCCCACAGGAAATTTACAGCGTCATTTATCGGCTTCGCGCCTTACGACAAACCGAAATTCGTCATCGCCGTGATAATGGACGAGCCGAGGCCGTTTTATTACGGCGGAGTCGTGTGCGCGCCTGTATTTAAAAATGTGACAAAAGAACTGATGAGCTACTACAAGATCTGGCCGAAAGAACAGGTAAAAGGTGAAGCTAAAAAAGCTCGCAGATAATTTAACCGGCGTAGTTAAAATAGACGGCAAAATGAATGTCGAGATAAGCGGGCTCGCGTGCGACTCAAAGGCGGTCAAACAGGGGTACCTGTTTGCCGCGCTGAAAGGTTCGAAGGTAAACGGCGCGGATTTCATCGATGAGGCGATAGCGAGAGGCGCCTCCGCGGTCTTGCT
>JBAZEP010000052.1:0-8240 GCA_041653835.1 Candidatus Omnitrophota bacterium | reverse complement strand
TGGCCGCGAGGGGATTGCGCAGTTCATGCGCCACTGTGGCGGCAAGCGTCCCGATATCCGAAAGCCTGCGCGCATGCTCCAATTCTCTATGCGCGACACTCAGCATATCATGTTCTATATTAACTTTATCCTCGAGATTAAACTTGTTGATGGCTTCGCCGATAAGGCCGGAAAGCGCCTCGATGAATTCCCTTGATCTAACATCTATCTTATCTGATTCCTCATCCGCCAGATGTATAGCCCCGATTATCTTATCCCTATTCCAGATAGGTATGACCGCCAGGGAGCGGAATCCTTTTTTTATGCACGTCCCGCGGAATTTAGTCTCTTCGCTCCCGGGAAGTTCCTTCGCAAATTTTATAGTATCATTACAATAGAACGTGCCGAACTCGCTCATAAAAGGTTTATCAACCGCCTCGGGTTTCCCCTTGATTATACGGACACATATGCAGCGGTCCTCCTTTACAGAAAGGTTATTTTCGAGGCCCAGGAATTCATCGCTGAAATCTATATGCGATTCATAAGGTATCATACCGTCATCATTCAGGATCCTTATGCCCGCGGACCTGCACTGACTCCATTTTTTTATTAACTCTGTCACGTTATCTACATAATCTTTGCGGGAAGCAGATTTATTCAAAACCTCAAGCAGTATGGTTCTCGCGCTCAACTCTTTCTCCGTCTCTTTGCGCCTTATTATCTCCCCGTTTAATTGTTTATTTATCGCGACTAATTCGCGCGTGCGAAACAGTACCTTTGCCTCCAGCTCATTATGCGCTTCCCGCAGAAGATCTTCAGTTTTCTTGCGCTCGGTAATATCCTGTACCGTGCCGAAACCGCCCAACAACGCGCCTTCTTTATCAAATTCGAGTTCTGCTTGTTCTTTCACCCACTTAATATCATTGCCTGCCAGGATGCGGTGCTCTATCTCATAGCGTTCTCCAGCCAGCGCCGCTTTCCATGTTTTATCCACTAATTCCCTGTCATCAGGATGAATACTGGAGACAAAGGTTTCATATGTCATGAGAGTGCCTTCCGGGATGCCGAAAATCCGGTAAACCTCATCAGACCAGTTCAATTCATTCTTGCGTACATCCAGGCGCCAGCTTCCTATATGCGCCACAGCCTGGGCGCGCTTTAAATCCTGTTCGCTCTCCCTTAATTGCGCGGTGCGCTCTTTCACTATCAGTTCAAGGCTGTCTTTGTGGCGCCTCAGTTCCTCCTCGGCTTGTTTTTGGACTGTCACGTCGCGCGCCGCGGCAAAAATCCCTATTGTATTGCCGCGGGTATCCTTGTATATGGCGGCATTATAGAGGACATCCATTAAGCGGCCGTCTTTATGGCGCATGGTTAAAGGATAGCCGGTGACAAATCCTTTATCGAATACCTGCTGATATCCGGCCCGTGCCTTTTCAGATTCCGTGAAATAATCAGAGAAATCCGTCCCGATAAGTTCCTCGCGGGATAAACCGGTCGCTTTTATGGTAGCCTCATTAACGTCTGTGATCTTGCCTTCGGGAGAAATAGTAACCAGCGGGTCAAGGCTGACCTCGATCAGGTTACGATGATAGGCGTTTGCCTGCCAGGAAATGTTCTCGGCAATCTTGCGCAGGGGGATTATGACTATCGCCAGAAATATATTGGTAATTTTTTTTCTTATAGACATATATATTTATCTTAAAACCGCATTATATATGCTTTTTTGCCCCGGTATGACTTTTTTCTGCGGTATTCCGAAGGGGTAAGACCCATCAATCTCTTGAACTGCCTTATGAATGATTCCGCGTTCTCATATCCCATTTTATACGCGATCTGGTTAATGTTATACCCCGTGCTCTTCAATAGATCTTTGGATTTCTTTATTTTCAACGCTAATTTATAATCGCTGAACCCTTCCCCGGCATATTCCCTGAAAATCCTGCTCAGGTATTTCGGACTCATATATACGGCTGCCGCGGCCTCCTTAAGAGTGACTTTTTTGCACCAGTTCCTTTCCACAAAACGCATCACCCTCTCGACCTTGTGCTTTAGGTCCGGGGCATCGGGGCTGTCCCCGTTCTTGCCGTCTTCCATGAAGTTCTCGACCGATTCTTTCATCTCAGCGATGTTTATGGGTTTTTCTATATAATCGTCCGCCCTGCCTTTCAGCGCTTCTATTGCCGTATCCTTGGAACTGTGGCCGGTCAAAATAATTATTTTGACGGACGGGTCTGTCTTTTTTATCCTATTCAGGACCTCAAGTCCACTTACCCCAGGCATCTTCACATCCAGGATAACCAGGCGGATCTCGTTGGCTTTTTTCAATATCCTCAGCGCCTCTTCGCCGTTAGACGCCTCTATTATTTCATAACCCTCAAGGAAGTCGTGAAGTTCTTCCCTCAACTCCCGGTCATCATCCACTATCAGGATTTTTTCCGCCATATTTTGCATTATACCACCCATTTATTGCCTATCAAGAATTTTATTCGTAGCGAAGCGCTTCAATGGGATTGAGTTTGGAGGCTTTTTGGGCGGGCCACAGGCCGAAGGCTACTCCCACCACCAATGAAAAAACAGTGGCGAGTATTATCGACGCCCACGAGACCTTGACAGCCCAGCCCGCGAAAAGCGTTATGAGCGTGGATATGCCGCTTCCGAGGAGCACACCGGCTATGCCTCCTATGAACGACATGAGCACCGCTTCTATGAGGAACTGCACCATGATGTCTTTATTGTTCGCGCCTATCGCCTTACGCAGGCCGATCTCGCGGGTGCGCTCGGTCACAGAGACAAGCATGATATTCATGATACCGATACCGCCCACTAAAAGCGAAATAGCGGCGATCGACCCCAATAAGAGCGACATGGTCTTGGTGGTTGTCTCGAGTGTATTTTTGATATCGGACATATTGCGTATCTGGAAAGAGTCTTCCTCGTTCTTGCTTAGATGATGTTGTTTTATAATGGTCTTTGTTATGCCCTCCTGCGCCTTTTCTATAAGGTCAGGGGCCTTAGCTTCCACGTAAATAGAATCTATATACTCTTTACCGAAAACCCTGTACATGGCGGTAGTGATAGGGATAACCAGCGTATCGTCCTGGTCATGAAAAGAGTTCGCGCCTTTACTGGGCAATATCCCTATGACCTTAAAATTAATGAGGTTTATTTTTATTGTCGCTCCTACGGGATTTGACTCCCCGAAGAGTTCACTGACCACTGTGGTCCCGAGCACAGCTACTTTCTCTCTCATCTTTACTTCACTCTCGTTAAAAAACCTTCCTACGGGAGGCTGGGCCGCGCGGATAGAGGCGTAATTCACTCCCGCGCCTTCGACCTGAGTATTCCAGTTCTTATTTGCGTAAACCAGCTGGGCCCTGCCTGTCACGGAAGGGCTCACATTCCCCACGATATCGGCCAGTTTTTCGATAGCCGCGATATCCTGGAACGTAAAACGTGTCACAGTACCTGTCTGCAAAGCTATTCCATGGACTTTCGAGGAGCCGGGCCTTACTATAAGGAGATTGGATCCCAGAGACACCAACTGCTGCTCGATCGATTCCTTCGCGCCCTGGCCCAGGGCAAGCATAGCGATAACAGCTGCCACGCCTATTAATATACCGAGAATGGACAGGAATGAACGCATCTTATGCGACACCATGGCCCCTCCTGCCTGGCGCAGGTAATCGAAAAATGTGGCGCTCCTGTAATGTTTATCGGATCCGGAAAGGACTCCGTCTATTATTTCGCCCGCCTGGCTTTCGGCAAGCAAAGTTTTATGCTTCTCTCCCACGATGCCGGGCCTCTCATCCGAAATGATCCTGCCGTCGCGCATATGGATAACACGGCCGGCGTGGCCGGCAACCTCCTGCTCATGGGTAACTATTATGAGGGTCTTGCCTTTTTGATTCAATTCTTTCAGGATGGCTATTATCTCTTCCTTGCTTTTGGAATCCAGATTACCTGTAGGTTCATCGGCGAATATTATCAATGGGTCGTTTACAAGCGAACGGGCTATTGCCACACGCTGCTGCTGCCCGCCGGAAAGTTCATTAGGCCTGTGGCGCATCCTGTCTGAAAGTCCCACGTCGGAAATCTTACGCATCGCTATTTCTTTCAGGTGCTGTTTTCCCGCGTAGATCAGGGGCAGGCCGGCGTTTTCGAGCGCCGTCATCCTGGGCAGCAGATGGAATTGCTGGAACACAAACCCGACAAGCCGGTTCCGTATGGCAGCCAATTCCTCATCGTCGAGACCGCTGACTTTTTTCCTGCCGAGATAATATTCGCCCGAATCAGGCCTGTCCAAGAGGCCCAGGACATGCATAAGCGTGGATTTGCCAGAGCCCGAAGGCCCCATTATCGCCACGAATTCCCCAGGCGCTATTTTCAGAGAAACGCCCTCGAGGGCCTTTACCTCCACCTTGCCCATCTGATATGTCTTGTAAATATTTTTCAGTTCTATCATTATCTTCTGCGCGACGGCATAAACGGGTTAGTACCCGCAGACGAGTTCCTTGGAAGACTGTATTTTTTCGATTTTACCATTATCGTGTCGTTCTCTGTGATCCCGGAAAGCACCTCTACATTCCTGTCGTCGGAGACACCCAGCTTTAAGACCGACCTCAAAGGTTCGCCGTAGTCATCCTGCTTTATAAGGACAAAACTTGTTTCTTTATCTTTATACACCGCCTCCAGCGGTATAAGTAAAACATTTTCCCTGTCCTGGTCTATAAAATCCACTGTGGCGTTCATGCCCGAGCGGAAAAATAACGGCAGTTCCTCGGGTGCCAGGTCTATCTGGTATATGGTGACATTATTGACTGTCTGGGATTCATAATAGATATGCTCTACCGAGGCTTTTATTTTAGTATCGGGATAGGCGTCCAGGCTGATAATAGCTTTCTTGTCCGGCGTGATCTTGCCGATGTCTGTTTCATCCACCTGCGCCCTTACTATCAGGCGGTCCGACAATACCACTACCGCGTCCGCGGTCGTAATAGTCTGGCCGGGCTGTGTCTTTGCCACGATAACCTCTCCTTCGATAGGCGCCAGGAGCGGTATAGGTTTATACGCCTCTGTCCAGTATTCAAGCGCTTCCTCGCCCTTGCCTCTTGCCGCGTCCAAAAGAGCCGCCCTTTCGGTCGAGCTCATCCACGCCATGGTATCGCCTGTCTTTACCTTATCCCCTTCTTCGACCAGGATATTTTCTACCCTGCCATTCACCGGCGGCTTTATTTCCAGGCGGTTCTTCGGGAGGACCGTGCCCGTACATGATATAAAGGTACGGATAGAGCCGGTAAAAGGTTTTATTTCTTTTGTCATTTCAGTGTCCGGGACTTTTTGTCCCGCCATTATCGCGAAAACTCCGCCTGAAACACCAAGGATGATCACCGCTGCCAAGAACAGTTTTAATTTTTTATTCCGCATATTCTAATGTCTCTCCTTTCGCCTGGATCCAGTTTGCCTCGGCGCTCAACGCGTTTGCCCGGGCGTCCAGGAAAGCCTTTTTTTGTCTCACAAGGTCATCTTCTATAATAGTCCAGTTATCGAATTGAATGAGCCCCAGGGAATATTGCGCTTCCGCTATCTCGGAGCGCTCTTCCGAGGCATCAAGGAACTTCTTCTGCACCTTTACCGTCTCCACGCTGTTACGGAGCGCTGCCCACGACTGTTCAAGTGCCAGGACAATACCATCCCTGACGCTTCTTTCATCAGCCTGCGCCTTATCAAATACGGCCTTTGCCCGCGACACCTGGGCTTTTCTCAGCCCTCCCTCGAATATAGGAAAACTTACAGTGAGCCCTGTATTCCACTGGTCATTTTCAGGCGGCCAATGGGAGCTGGTCCTGTCCGCGCCTGCCTGGACAGATACCACAGGCCGGAAATCCGCTTCCGCGGATTTAATGCCGAATTCAGCGGATTTTTTCTGGCTTATGGATCTTTCAAGCGAAGGATTCTCCCTGGCTATTTCCTCGAAATCCGGCTTTTCCAGTGCCTCGTCGCTCACCTGGAAATCCCCTTCGACAGATACAGGTGAAAATTCCTTCCTTCCCATCTCCTTTATTATCTGGCGCTGTACAGCATCGAGATTCCTTTTATTCTGGGCTATCTCGTATTCGGCCTGGGACAAATTAGCTTCCGCGGTCAATAACGCGCCTTTATGCTCGATGCCTGATTCATACCGCAATGTAATCAATACCAGGTTATCCCTTCTTATTTTGGCGATCTCTTCGGTGATCCTCAGCAATTCCTGCGCCTTGAGCAGATTTATAAACGCGGTGCGCAGGCGCAGTCTTATGCCGGACGAGGTAAATCTGTAGGTGAACAAAGCCGCGTTTATGTTTTCAAGCGCCGCGTTCACGTTATCGAGTGTCTTGAGCCCGTCGTACAGGAGTTGGGACCCTGACAATCCATATGTATAGCTGTCTGTTGTCCTGGTGGTTTTGGTCCTTGACGCCCCCGCGGAGGCGTCTACCTGCGGAAAAAGCCCGCTCATGGCTATATCCCTGTCCGCCGCGGATTGCTTGACCGATTGTTCCGCGGAAATAAGGTCGGGATGGTTTTTGGCGGCTTCCCTGACGCAATCCTGCCAGGTCAGCGTTTCTTCGGCGCGCGATACAGCGGGCGCCGCGCAGAAAATATATAAAATTATCAAAGCAAAGGTCGTGAGTTTAGTCATCGCTGTCCTATTTTTTAGGAACCTTGCTTTCTAATTTAGAGATTACCTTCTCGGCGCGTTCCAGGAACTGGCTGAAATCCTTGGACGGCATCATGCTGATGACCTTTTTATCCAGCGTGGCGAAAACCATCAGCTGGTCCGTCGCCTTGATTTTCAGCGCCTTCCTCAGTTCAGCCGGGATCACAAGCTGGCCCCGCTCCCCGACCGTCACCGCCCCGTATGTCTTTCCCCTGAATATCGACTGCATGTTATTCTCCTGTAGGTAAAATATATGAAAACTCTGAATAGTATGATATATCATACTATGTCTTTTGTCAAGCGCGCAAAAAAAATCCTAAGGCGGCAAAGTGACAATGTCAATTTGCCGCCTTAGGATAATATGCCGGCGGGGACACGACTATTTATTTAAAGTACTAAAGGATTTGCGCCTTATAAATGCCGCCTGATAGCTTTTAATATCTTGTCCGCCGCTTCCTTATCGGACGTAACCGCGCCCACGCGTATCTCTATTTTTGAGCTTGTATCCGATATCTTCCGGATATCTATCCAGACTGTTTTACCGCCCATATATTTGCTCTTGATCTGGGCGACGTTCATTTCTTTGGTCTCCTTCGTCACTTCCATATCAAGCGATTTCAGGCCGGATTTAGCCGCCTCTATGGTCCGGTCGAAAGAAGTATTGACCTGCTGTGTCAATTTACCGGACAGCCAGACCGCTGTGCCTGCCCCGCTCGCCGCTCCTACCAATAACGCGGCGCAGCCGCATAAATTTACCGCTAAAAACGCAGAAACAATACATACAAACGCCTTTTTGAACATATTTTACCTCCTATGTTAATGAATGAGAGATCTCATCAGGCATATCCTGTTTTTCAAACTCCATGAACGGTACAGGCACATGGCGAAATGAAGCAGGGTAGCTAAGATCCCTTTGACATTTATGCCGAACACCGTGCCGCAGGATATATTGTTAGCCATGGGAATAATATATCCGAGGTCCACGGGCTTGTATTTACGTAATTTCGCGGATTTTATAGTGTTTACTGTATTCCGCGCCGCGCGATCGCCCTGGGCTATGGCAAACTGCACCGACATCCTTAAAAAAATATCCCCGTGCCTGACATAAGACGCGTCCCCTGCCACAAAACAATTTTTATCCAGCCTTAGGTATTCGTCCACCTCGATCCTGCCCTGGGGATTTTTTTTGACATCCAGGTTTTGTATAAAACTCGCTGTCTTCACGCCCGCGGCCCATATAACCAGGGCATTATTTAATACCGGAACACCTGAGATATAGACCTTGGGTCCGTCTATTTTCTCGATCTGCGAGCCTGTCAATACCTCCACCTTCAGCCGCTCAAGATTGGAACGGACATAGCTTTTCATCCACTCCGGCAAAGGCCCCAGGATATCAGCCGAACGTTCCACGATCATTATCCTCGGCCTGGGGAGTTTTTGACTGTTCAGGAATATTGCCAGGTTAGCCGCTACCTCCACGCCGGTATATCCGCCCCCTCCTACAATATACGTCTCACGCCCTGTCTTTTTCAATTCCCGGGCAATGTTTTCCGCGTCCCGGACATCG
>JBAZEP010000051.1:0-8684 GCA_041653835.1 Candidatus Omnitrophota bacterium | reverse complement strand
CGCGCCTTACGACAAACCGAAATTCGTCATCGCCGTGATAATGGACGAGCCGAGGCCGTTTTATTACGGCGGAGTCGTGTGCGCGCCTGTATTTAAAAATGTGACAAAGGAACTGATGAGTTACTACAAGATCTGGCCGAAGGAACAGGTAAAACGTGAAGCTAAAAAAGCTCGCAGATAATTTAACCGGCATCGTTAAAATAGACGGCAAAATGAATGTCGAGATAAGCGGGCTCGCGTGCGACTCAAAGGCGGTCAAGCAGGGGTACCTGTTTGCCGCGTTAAAAGGTTCGAAGGTGAACGGCGCGGATTTCATCGATGAGGCGATAGCGAGAGGCGCCTCCGCGGTCTTGCTCGACAGCGGCAATAAAGATATATTCAAAAGAGGAGGGGCGTTCATATATGTCAAGGACGCGAGGTTCGCGCTCGCCCAGGCCTCCAGGGCGTATTTCGGGGACATATCCGCCAAAATGCGCCTGATAGGTATTACGGGAACAAACGGCAAGACCACCATAACATATCTCCTTGAAAGCCTGTTTAAAGCCATAAACCAGGAAGCAGGCATTATAGGCACGGTGAATTACAGGTTCGGCAGGCGCCTGATCCCGGCAGTCAACACTACCCCGGGGATACTGGAACTTTATTCGCTTCTTTCCACCATGCGGAAAGAGAAGATAAAAAATTGCGTGATAGAGGTCTCGTCACATTCCCTGGAACTTGCCCGGGTGGAGACCCTGGAATTCGACATAGCCGTATTTACGAACCTTACCAGGGAGCACCTGGATTTTCATAAAAATATGGACGATTACCTGTCAGCGAAACTGAAATTATTTGAAAAAATAAAAAAGGGCGGGTTCGCGGTGGTCAACGCGGATGACCCTGCCGCGTCAAAGGTCATAGAAAAGGTAATATCCGGAAGAAAGGCGAAAATAATCACGTACGGGATAGACTCCAAGGCGGACATCACGGCGGAGGACATAGCTCTTTCACGCAAAGGCCTGAGATTTAAATCCGGCGGTATTGTTTTTGAGTCGAATTTAATAGGCCGGCATAATGTTTATAATATCTTAGCCGCTGTGGCAGCGGCTGCAGCGTTAGGCATTGGCATGAAAGATATTAAAAAGGGCATCGAGGCAATGAAAGGCCTGCCCGGCAGACTCGAGGCTGTCGGTTGCGGCCAGGGCTTTTCAGTGTATGTGGATTACGCCCACACCGAAGACGGGCTTGAGAAGGTACTGAGATCATTAAGAGAGTTGAAGCCCGCGAGGCTCATATCGGTATTCGGCTGCGGCGGGAACCGCGACAGGCTCAAAAGGCCCAGGATGGGGAATATCTCGACAGAACTTTCGGATATGGTAGTTATCACAAGCGACAACCCCAGGGGCGAGGCACCCATGGATATAATAAACGAGATAACCAGGGGAATAGCCCCGGGAAAAGATAATTACATGATCGAAGAAGACAGGTTCAAGGCGATCAAAAAAGCGCTGGAAGAGGCTAAGGAAGGCGATATAGTGCTTGTGGCAGGCAAAGGCCATGAGACATACCAGGTATTCAAAGACACCACTGTCCCGTTCGATGACAGGGAAGTTGTAAAACGTATTTTAAAGGAGGCAGGAGTATGTTTACAGTCAGGGATATCTTAGGAGCGGTAAAGGGGAAGCTTTTATCCGGCAGTCTCGATGAAATATTGACCGGCTTATCCACTGACACGCGCAAGATAAAAAAAGGCGAGCTCTTTGTCGCCATAAAAGGCGGCAATTTCGACGGCCATAGTTTTATCCTTGATGCCGTGGCCAAGGGCGCGGGGGGCGTCCTGGTGCAGGAAGGCGGCATCACGAACGCGAATTTTAAACTGCCGGACGTTTCTTTTATCTCGGTCAGTGACAGTATAAAGGCGCTGGGTGACATAGGCAGTTTTCACAGAGCCAGGTTCAATATACCGGTGATAGGGATCACGGGTTCGAACGGCAAAACCACCACCAAGGAAATGATAACCGTCATATTGAATAAAAAATTCAATACGCTTAAGAATTTCGGCACCGAAAATAACAATATAGGCGTGCCGATGACGCTGATGAGGCTCAATAGCGAACATAATATAGCTGTCCTGGAGATGGGCACCAACCATCTGGGCGAGATCAGGCGGCTTTCGGAAATAGCCGGGCCTACCATGGCGATTATTACGAATGTCGGGCCGTCCCACCTGGAATACCTGGAAGATGTTGAGACTGTCCTGAAGGCCAAAGTCGAGATATTCGAACATATGGCTAAGGACGCCAAACTTATCATGAACGCGGATGACGATTCGCTCAGGTCGATAAAGACAAACCTCAAAACCATATGGTTCGGATTTGACAAGGAATCGGATTTTTACGCCGATAAGATAAACCTGGAACCGGACGGCATCACTTTCAGGCTGAACGGGAAATGGGATATATCCCTCGGTGTCCTTGGCAGGCACAATGTGTATAACGCCCTTGCCGCCATAGCATGCGCGTGGGATTTTGGGGTACCCATCGAGGATATAAAAGACGCACTCAAAGAATTCAGAGTACCAAATATGAGGATGGAGGTCAAAAGGTTCGGGGATATAAAAATAATAAACGATACTTATAACGCGAATCCCCAGTCTATGAAACAGGCCATAGAAGCGCTCCGCGACATGACCACGGAAGGCAGGAAAGTGCTGGTGGCAGGGGATATGCTGGAACTCGGCACGCTTTCGGGCAGGTTCCATCACCTCGTAGGCAAACAGGCCGCGGAATCAGGCGTTGACCTTATAGTGGCCGTGGGGAAGCTCGCGGAATATGTATCGAAAGGCGCCCAGGAAGCGGGTATGAGCGAGAGAAAAATAAAACTCTGCGCGGTCACGAAAGAGGCGTGCGAAAAGGTCGCAAGCCTCATTAAAAAAGGGGACACAATACTTGTAAAAGGTTCCCGCGCCATGAAAATGGAAGGGATAGTGGACGAACTCGAATCGCAGTTCAAAACAGCCTGAAAGGAAAATTTTTAAATGCTATATCATTTTCTTTATCCTCTGAGCGAATATTTTACGGTTTTCAATGTTTTCAAATATATCACTTTCAGGGCGGCGTTTGCCAGCGTTACCGCGTTCCTGATAACGGTCATATTCGCGCCTCCGATAATAAGGAAACTCCAGGCGCTCAAGGTCGGGGAGAATGTAAGGGAAAAAGAGTGCCCGAACCTTTACGACAAACATAAAAATAAACAGGGCACGCCTACCATGGGCGGCATCCTGGTATTATTGGGGATATTTGCCTCCACGCTATTGTGGGCGGAATTGAATAATATGTATCTGCTCCTCGCGATGTTTGTCACGCTTTATATGGGCGTGCTGGGTTTTGTGGACGATTATAAGAAACTGGTGTACAAAAAAGTGAAATCAGGCTCGCGGGGCCTTAATAAGAGGACAAAACTTTTTTTCCAGGCGCTCATAGGGCTCCTGGTGGCGCTTTTTCTTTACTGGAGCCCGGGCAATGCCAGGGCGGTAGAATTTCCATTTTTTAAAAATCTCGTGCTCGACCTGGGTATTTTTTATATACCTTTTGTAGTGCTGGTAATTACCGCCTGTTCTAACGCGGTAAATATCACGGACGGCCTGGACGGCCTCGCCATAGGCGCGATAATAATGACCGCGGTCACGTACACCGGCATGAGTTATGTGACAGGACATGTGAGGTTCGCTGAATACCTCGGTATTTATTATCTTCCCCAGGCAGCGGAACTGACCGTGTTCTGCGCCGCGATAATAGGCGCCGGGCTCGGGTTTTTGTGGTACAACTCATACCCGGCTTCGATATTCATGGGGGATACGGGCGCGCTGGCGCTGGGCGGGGCGATAGGCACGGTAGCTGTTTTTGTGAAAAAAGAGATGCTGCTATTCCTGGTGGGAGGGATATTTGTAGTCGAGGCGCTGTCTGTGCTTTTACAGATAATTTCTTTCAGGACCACAGGAAAGAGGATATTTAAAATAGCGCCCATACACCATCATTTCGAGATGTGCGGATGGCCTGAATCAAAGGTCACGGTAAGGTTCTGGATAATAGCCATAATACTTGTTTTACTCAGCTTCTCAACACTAAAACTAAGGTAAGATTTGCGACACTGTCACAAATCTTACCTTATCTTGCATTGGGCAAGAAAAAGAGGATTTTAGTATGTCAAAAGTAGTAGTGGTTGGCCTGGCGAAGAGCGGGATTGAGGCGGCAAGGCTCCTCGCGAGCCGCAAAGACACTGTTTTTATAACAGAATTCAAAGATGACAAACCCAGCCGGAAAGCCGGGGAGTTGCTGATCAAGGAAGGCGTGGCAAAACCCGGGAATATAGAATTCGGAGGCCATACGGACAAGTTTATAAAAAAGGCTGACATGATGGTTATAAGCCCGGGCGTAAGGCGCGGCGCGCTGCCTGTCAAACTGGCAGAGGCCCGCGAAATCCCGGTAATAAGCGAATTGGAATTAGCCTATACAATGTGTCCCGCGCCTATTATAGCGGTAACAGGCACCAGCGGTAAAACCACTACCACGATCCTTATCGCCAGGATGCTCAAGGAAGCAGGGATCGACGCGGTGGTATGCGGCAATATAGGCAATCCGTTTTCAGGAGAGATAAAAAGGATAAAAAAAGATTCTGTGGTGGTGCTTGAGGTAAGTTCTTTCCAGCTGGAAACCATAGATAAATTCAAACCCGCGGTAAGTGTTATATTGAACATCTCAGACAATCATCTGGACAGGCATAAAGATATGGAAGAATATATCACGGCCAAATGCAGGATTTTCCTTAACCAGGATAAAAAAGACAGGCTGTTCCTTAATAAGAATGACGAGCTTTTGAGGGAGATCGCGGGTGCCGTAAAGGGACCGGAAGTCGGATTTTTCAATGAGTATGGGGATTTTGGGAAAAAGTACGGCATATCGAACGAGGATTACATGGCTGCCATGTCCGCGGCTTCTGTTATGGGCGCGGGAGAACAGGCAATGCTGAAAGCGATAGAAGATTTTAAGGGCATAGAACACAGGCTGGAGCGCGTAGCCAGCGTGAACGGTATTGATTTCATAAACGATTCAAAGGCCACTACTGTTTCTAGCGTGGAGTGGGCGCTGAGGTCCGTGGGAGGGAATATTGTCCTTATCGTAGGCGGAAAATATAAAGGCGGGGATTTCGGTTCATTAAAAGGACTTGTAAAGGAAAAGGTCGACCACATAATCGCGATAGGCGAGGCCAGACCTCAAATAATATCCGGGCTTGGCGGTGTAAAACCCATATTCGAAACAGGCGATTTCAGCGAGGCTGTGCTCGAGGGATTTAAAAGGGCGAAAAAAGGCGGCAGGGTGCTTCTTTCCCCGGGCTGTTCCAGCTTTGATATGTTCAAAAATTACGAAGAGCGCGGCAGGATATTCAAGGAATTAGTGGATGAAATTAGAAAATCTTAACAGGGACAGCCAGTATCTTTTGATCATCTCCACAATATTGTTATGCGTAGGCATAGTGATGATATATTCGGCGTCCAGCTGTTACGCGTATGAGCAGTATAATGACGGCGCTTATTACCTGAAAAGGCACCTGGTGCATTTTATCGTAGGGCTTCTCCTGGCGAGATTTTTCCTGCAAAAAGATTACAGGAATTTGAAAAAATACGCCAAGATATTGCTCGCTGTCTCGATCGTGGGGTTGGTACTGGCGCTTTTGCCTGGTATAGGCCGCGAGGCTGGGGGCGCCAAGAGATGGGTAAAATTGGGTTTTATAGGATTCCAGCCTTCGGAATTCGCGGGCTTTTTCCTTATAGTTTATGTGGCTGATATCCTTGACAGGAAACAGCATGTGATACGAAGTTTTACGCAGGGCTTTATGCCGCCTTTAATGGTTTTGGGCTTCTCGGTGCTTCTGATACTTTTACAGCCTGACCTGGGGAGCTCAGTATGTATCCTGGCGGTAGGGCTTGTCATGATGTTCGTGGCGGGCGTGAACATGGTGTATTTTTTACCTTTTTTAGTCCCGCTCATCCCGATATTTTATTTCCTGGTATTTAAAGTCGCATACAGGCTGCGCCGTATCGCCAGTTATCTTGATCCGTGGAGCGATACGCAGGGCGCGGGGTTCCAGATAATCCAGTCATTCCTGGCGCTTGGTTCAGGCGGCATCTTCGGGCTTGGCCTCGGGTGTTCGAAACAAAAACTTTTTTATTTGCCGCAGGCTCATACGGATTTTATATTTTCAATAATAGGGGAAGAAGTCGGGCTCATAGGCACTTTATCGATAACAGCGCTGTTTGTGCTGTTTATCTGGTTTGGCATACAGGTTTCGATTAAGGCAAAGGATCTGTTCGGCAGGTTCCTCGCGCTCGGCATTACCGCGAGCATAGGGTTGAAAGCGGTCATCAATATAGCTGTTTCAACCGGCGCGATACCTACCAAAGGATTGCCTCTGCCTTTTATAAGCTACGGCGGTACGGCGTTGATATTCAGCATTATTTCCGTAGCTATATTGATCAACATATCCAATTCGTAGGGACAGGTCGCGACCTGTCCCTACGAAAAAAATTATATGAAAATATTGATCGCGGCAGGCGGCACAGGCGGGCATATATTGCCGGCCCTGGCGCTGGCAGGGGAGATCAAGACAAGGAATGTCGGAGAAGTCCTTTTCGTGATCTCCTCCAAAAAGCAGGACGCTGAACTGGTATCCTCGAAAGGCATAGATTATCTCATCCTGCCTATAGCGCCGCTGCAGTCCAAAAATATTTTCAGCATATTGAATTTTTTAACCAGGCTGTTCGCGGGCACGATAGGGTCTTTTTCCGCGCTTTTGAAGTTCAGGCCTGACGCGGTGGTGGGCTTCGGCGGATATGTTTCGGGCCCTATAGTTTTAGCGGCGGGCCTTTTGGGAATAAAAACCATGATACACGAACAGAATGTGGTCCCTGGAAAGGCGAACAGGATACTGGCGAGGTTTGTGGGCACCATCGCCATAAGTTTCCCGGACGCTAAAAAATATTTCAAAGGCTTTGAATCCAAGGTAATCCTTTCCGGAAACCCGCTGAGGGAAGGACTTAAGAGGGATGACCGGGAAAGGACAGGAAACTTTTTCAGCGTGCTTGTAATAGGAGGCAGCCAGGGCGCGCATAAACTTAATACCATGGTGCCGGAGGCCTTAGGCCTTATGCCGGAGGGTGCCAGGGGGGCGCTGAATGTCATCCATATAGCGGGAAAGAATGAAAAAGAAGAAGTGGAAAAATCTTACGCTAAATTAGGCATAAAGAACAGGGTATTTTCCTTTACAGAACACATGGCAAGGCTTTATAATGAATGCGATTTTGTGATCTCAAGGGCAGGCGCCATGACGGTGTCCGAGCTGTTGGAACTCGCGATACCAGCGATACTGGTGCCTTATCCTTACGCGGCCGCCCACCAGCGCATGAACGCGGAAGTGCTCGAGAAAACAGGGTCCGCGATAGTGCTGGAAGAAAAATACCTGACCCGCGATACATTGAAGGACGTGGTATCCAGGCTGATGGACAGGAATATATTAAAAGAGATGTCAGCCAGGGCAAAGAGCGTGGATAAACCGGACGCGCGCAAAATCTTGATAAAGGAGCTTTGTAGATGACGAACGAAAAGACTGTGCATTTTATAGGTATAGGCGGCATAGGCATGAGCGGCCTGGCTGAGGTATTTCATTGCCATGGGTATTCGGTGCAGGGCTCTGATCTAAGGAAGACAAAAGTTACGGACAGGCTTGAAAAAATGGGCGTGGCGATTAAGGTAGGCCACAGGCCTGAAAACATAGAAGGCGCGGCGCTCGTCGTGTATTCTTCGTGCATCACCGGGAAAAATCCGGAATTGGAAGAGGCGAGAAAGAAAAATATTACCGTATTGAGGCGCATGGAGGCGCTTGCCATGCTGATGCGGGATAAAAAGGCGATAGCTGTTTCAGGCGCGCACGGCAAGACCACCACTACGTCGCTTATAGCGCTTTTACTGATAGAATCAGGCCTTGACCCGACCGTGTTCATAGGCGCGGATGTACATTTCCTGGGCGGGAACGCGAAATGCGGCCAAAGCGATATAATGGTTACCGAGGCGGACGAATCAGACGGCTCTTTTATCCTGCTGAATCCCCTGTACAGCGTAAGCACCAATATAGACAGGGAGCATATGGACTATTACGGCACTATGGAGAACGTCTTAAGCGCTTATAAAAAATTCATAGGGAATACAAAGGACGAAGGCTGCGCTTTCATATGCGCCGAGGACGAGAACCTGAAGAATATAGCCGGGGAATCGGGAAAAAGGATTTTAAAATACGGCATTTCCGAGGACAGCGATATAAGGGCGGAGAATATCGTGCTCTTGGGCCTGGACGGCTCGGAATTCGATGTGAGATATAAAGGCGCCAGGCTCGGCAGGATAAAACTTTCGATACTCGGACTGCACAATGTGGTAAATTCTCTCGCGGCTATAGGCATGGCAATGGAACTGGGCCTGGGTTTCGACAAGATAAAGGCCGCGATAAAAGAATTCAAGGGAGCGGACAGGCGTTTCAGGATCACACGTTTAGGTTCGGATATTTTGATCATAGATGATTACGCGCATCATCCGACAGAGATAAGAGCGACCCTTAAGGCGATGGAGAACTCCGGCAGGCGCATAGTGGCGGTATTC
>JBAZEP010000050.1:0-9179 GCA_041653835.1 Candidatus Omnitrophota bacterium | reverse complement strand
ATATTTCGGGAATTCATCTACGGTTTGTTTTCTGACTACAAGCGCCTTTCTCTGGCTGCCGTCGCCAATAATACTCATATGAATTATCAAAGTCTGCAGTACTTCACGCTGGAGTATTGCTGTTCACCTTTACAACATCAAATCGGAACGCTTTAAAAAGAAATTAGAGAATTAACAAAGTCCTGCATAAATATAAACCTTATCTCCAAATCTCCCTCGATATAACGGTTGCAAGATTCCCAGCCAGAAGCCGATTCCCTTGAGGCGTACAATGCCCAAAATCACCGGCGAACAAATCTGTGAAATACTTAGCGTATCCTTCTTTTTCTACGCTATCTTTGAATATCTTTTCATTATCGACAAAAACAATTTCTGGATACTCAGCAAGAATATTCTTAAGCGATATAACTGACCTCATCGGGTATTGCATACAAATGTACTTTACGGAATTTTTCCTCAGAATTTCCGCTAACTTCCTGTAATTAGCAACAGTGGTCGCCAGATAGAATTTTTCCCTTACTTCATTGGCTTCTTTAAAATATCTGGAAGCCTTTAGCAAGTTACCTAACGAAATGTGAATCATGGCTAATCCACCATATACTCTATCATGTCTTGGATTTTCCGCTATACCTTTTGCATATATTTCTGCTGCTTGACGATATTTCTTCTGGTACAAATAACATTGCCCTAAATCCACATAAGCTTTATTGTTTTTAGGGTTTATTTCTATGACTTTCAGAAACATACGTTCCGCCTGCGCATACTTTTTTTGGTTGAGATAAATAAAGCCCAATACGTTATACGCGGTCTCGTCGCCAGGGCGTATTTTTATAGCGTTTTCTTGCGTCAGAGCTGCCTGATCGAATTTCTCCAATATTATCAAACTCCAACCTAAATTTACATGAAAAGAGTAATTCTGCGGATCTAATTTAATTAATTTCCTATATACCGCCTCCAACTCTTTGTATTTACCACGACTTAAATAAGAATCCGCTAACTTAACATATTTATCGACCAAAACGGAGTTGACCTTATTCTCAATAGCCCCCTCCCCATTTGCGGACCGGGCACTAAAATCATTAGAATTACTTCGCAGATCCTTAATTAACAAGGGATCCCATTGGTTCAAATTGATAATGTTGTTAGAAATATCACATCTTCCTTTCATAAAAGAACTGCGAATGCGTTTTGCCAAAAGCCTTGCGGATTTTACTATTTTTAAATTATCGATAAAAGTGCACTTTGGAGTTTTAAGTCTCGCTAATGCTTGGTTACATTCATGATCCTGATCATTAATCCCCATCATAGTAATTACCATATTGGGGTGATATTTGTCTAAATAAGATTCAATTTGTTCCAATATCAATTTAGTTGATGTCCCAGGGACTCCCTTATTAATAACGCTGAATTTGATCCCGGGGCTATACGAGTTAAGAATTGTTTCGAGTTGAGCAGGATAAGATACATGACCGCCATTTGCTGTGGTAGATTCTCCCATGCATAGGATACGATAAGCGCCTTGTTGTCTTATGGAAATTAGATTACGCCGTTCTTGCACCGATAAAAATAGGACTCCGCATAAATATAAAACTGATTCTAAAATAACAAAAGACAACAATATCCCAAAGAATATAAGTAAAAACTTCTGGTAAACTGGTATTTTTGTTTTCTCAGTAATCTTCATCACAGAATGAATTTAACCGGAGACTCAATGCCGATTCAAGAATATCGCCAGTGCTTGCAGCTCCATTTCTACCGCGCCTTTAACCACAGTAGTCTATTCAAAAATTCACCTTTGATTAGAATAAAGCATAGATGAACGGCACCACTGCCGATGACGACGTTAGAAATATTAATATCCCAAACAATAAGAGAATTATTATGATTGGAGCAAGCCACCATTTCTTATTTATCTTAAGAAAATCCCAGAATTCTTTTACGATTAACAATTTATTCAAACTGCACCCCTCCTAGAATTGGCGTTCGTAATCAGAACGAGTAAATATCCGCTCTGTTTTCTTTTCCCAGTAAGAAACACGCGACTTATCAATCTTTATTCTCAGTATGTCTGGATACAATAATCTCACAACTAAACCGATAGGCGTAACCAACAAATAGAAAACGATGCACAAGCTGCTTTTCATACTGACCGTTACCACAATTAACACACTTTTACGGATGATAACGTAAATCGGTTTAAGGATACAGGGGATAAAAACACCAAAAAGAAATAAAAATAATGCGGCTACATAATACAAGCGGTAAATATCTTTTTGTTTCAATAAGAAGACTGTGCCCAGTAGGAATAGAAATACTGAACAAAATCGCGAGAATTTACTAATCTCTGCCTTGTCGGAATTCAATATCACCATAGTCTTAATCCAGTTCAAGATTGGCTGTCGAATGCATGTATTTCTTTAACGACTGTTGACATTTTTTATCCAATAAAAAACATCCCATAACCAGATAATCCATATCTGTCCTCAAAAAACAGCTTAAAGCATCCTCCGGGGTACAAACCAACGGCTCTCCTCTGACGTTAAAAGAGGTATTAATTACCAGCGGGCATCCGGTTCTTTCATAAAAAGCCTTTATTGTCTCGTAATAAAGGCCATGCTCGTTTTTGTTAACAGTTTGTATCCTCGCTGAATAGTCAACGTGAGTTATAGCAGGGACAATGGAACGCTGTGCCTTGAGCATTTCAAAACCTTTTAACCCGAAATTTCTATTATCCAAACGCACCTTTTTATTGTTCTTTAAAGAAGCTGTCAAAAGCATATATGGACTCTCAGTTCCTAAATCGAACCAATCTGCAAGATATTCTTGTAAGATTGTCGGGGCAAAAGGACGGAAAGATTCCCTGAACTTAATTTTCAAGTTCAGCCTGGAGTGCATTTCATTATTACGGGCATCTGCGATAATACTTCTTGCGCCCAATGCTCGTGGGCCGAATTCCAAAGCTCCTTGAAACCATCCGACTACATTATCTTTCGTAATCAAATCAGCCGTAATTCCCGGGATGTCTTGATAGGAAAACTTTCTAAAAATTATATTTTCCCTCACGAGAAAATTTTCAATGTAAACATCATTGAAAGAAGGCCCCAGAAATGAACCTTTTTGCTTATCGTGCTTCCCATCTACATTACGCTTATTACCTAAATATTTATGCCAAATTAATAAAGCTGCTCCCAGCGCACCTCCGGCATCGCCGCTTGCCGGCTGAATCCAAACCTGCTTAAAGATATTTTCCTTTAGTATCCGTCCGTTCCCTACACAATTCAGTGCTACCCCTCCAGCTAAACAAAGATTCTCTTGACCGGTAACTTTCTTCACA
Source organism: Candidatus Omnitrophota bacterium (assembly GCA_041653835.1). GTDB lineage: Bacteria > Omnitrophota > Gorgyraeia > Gorgyraeales > Gorgyraeaceae > UBA10183. The sequence continues at coordinate 5,845 of JBAZEP010000050.1, read as the reverse complement.
TATTTTGCCATACGAAACATTATCTCCTCGGTTACCTTCTGTACAGAAGCCGCGATATCCATGTAGAGTTGCGTAATCTCGGTCTCTGGCTTTCTTGGAGGAGCGCCAAATAACTTTTCAAAACGCCAATTAATCATTCTCAATCCATAACAATAGCCAAAATACTTCATATTCAGCTTAAATGAACCATCTTCCTTAATATCCAGCAAATTTTCTAAGATTAAGCCAGTATATCGCGGCTCGCCATACGGAGCTAAACCCATAAGCTTATATTCCCCGGAATTCACCTTAAAACCGGTGTAATATGTGAAAGCCGAATAAAACAACCCCAAAGAATGCGGGAAATTCAATGTTTGCAGTATTTTTATATAATTATCTTTACCAATACCCAAGCTGGTTGTTTCCCACTCACCGACTCCATCCATGGTTAGAAAAGCCGCTTCTTTAAAAGGAGACGGGAAAAAGCCGCTCGCCGCATGTGATTCATGATGTGTAGAAAATAAAATCTTACCTCGATATCCTAATAATTTTTCAATTATATCGGGAATCCAAAGTTTTTGTTTTAACCAAAGAGGTATTGAATAAACAAACTGTCTGACTCCGAGAGGAGATGTAAATAACTGTGTCTCCAATATTCTTTCAAATTTCACCAATGGCTTATCGTAAAATACTACATAATCCAGATCTGAGACACTAATCCCGGCAGAATCAAGACACCAATGGATAGCGTTAACTGGAAAATCGGCATCATGTTTCTTGCGAGTAAACCGTTCTTCCTGCACCGCCCCAATTATCTCTCCGTCTTGGAGCAGACAAGCTGCGCTATCATGGTAAAAACAGGAAATTCCGAGGATATTCATAGCTTTCAAGTTACTAATCAGCGTACCAAAGGGATTACTGCTTTGCGCGCCCAACCACGCGGCCAGCCGCGTATCCTGCACCTGAAACCTTACCAAACGGCTACGATTGCACGTTTAATTGCCCACCGTTGCCCCGATCAACTCAAGCTCCCTTTTATGCTTTGGACACGCGAGGCCATACAAGAACTGATCCGGAAACGCTTTGGTATCCAGCTGTCTGTCTGGACTGTAGGCCGCTATCTGACTCGCTGGGGCTTTACTCCGCAGAAACCGCTGCGGCAGACTTACGAACAGGATCCCGCTGCGGTGCGCCGCTGGTTGAAACGGGAATATCCCGCTATCCGCGCCCTGGCCCATCGGGAGAAAGCGACGGTCTTCTGGGGAGACGAAACCGGTATGCGCTCGGATCACCAAACGGGCACTTCTTACGGCAAGCGAGGGCATACGCATATGCCTATCTTAAAAGCGCGCATCAGATTCATCGAGAAGTTTCTCGCTAACTTTAATTCTGTCTTCTCAACAAATCATCAAAGAGCGATATTTCGGGAATTCATCTACGGTTTGTTTTCTGACTACAAGCGCCTTTCTCTGGCTGCCGTCGCCAATAATACTCATATGAATTATCAAAGGCTGCAGTACTTCACGCTGGAGTATTGCTGCTCACCTTTACAACATCAAATCCGAACGCTTTAAAAAGAAATTATAAAACTAACAAAGTCCTGTTTATGATTTATCATACTTAGTGCTTCATTCACGCCGCGCGCCGCAAGCTGTTTACTTTTTACGCGCCCAAGATCGGTTTTTAATATGTTAGACTACGAACTAATTTTCTCTGTCTCATCTGCGGCGGAATGCGCCGCGCGGCAGGAACGGGCTACGCCTCTCTGCGAATTCTTTATGAAATCGACGAGGTGAGCCGTTTCTTTGGAGAGGGTATTTTCCGCTTCGAACTTGATCGCGGCTTTACGTAACGGCGCCCCGGAATAGAAAATGGCCCAGTAGGCCTTGTTCAAGCCGCTGATGATCTCTTTGCTGAGACCGTTCCTGCGCAGGCCGATAAGGTTCAAACCGTAAACGCGCGCCGGGTGCCCGTCGCAGGTAGAATAAGGAGGCACGTCCTGAACCACCTTGGAACAGCCTCCAAGAATAGCCAAAGTCCCTACGCGCACGAATTGATGGATGGCGGCCATACCGCCGATTATGGCTTTGTCTTCCACGCAAACGTGCCCGGCAAGGGTCCCGTTATTGGCTACGATGCAGCCGCTGCCCACACAGCAGTCGTGCGCCACATGACAGTAAGCCATGAAAAGATTGGAGTCGCCGATGACGGTCTTGCCACCTTCACCGGTGCCCGGATTCAAAGTGCAGTATTCCCTGATGATGTTCCTGTTTCCTATGATAAGCGAGCTCTTTTCTCCTTTGAATTTAAGGTCCTGCGGTCGGCTGCCGACCACCGCCCCGCTGAATATTTCGCAGTCTCGGCCTATGCTGGTATTGCCTTCAATAACGCAATGCGCCCCAATCCGGGTGCCCGGGTTAATAGTCACATTATCGCCGATAATGGAGAATGGTCCGACTTCCACGTCTTCAGCGAGCTTTGCCTTATCTGAAACTATGGCGGTGTTGTGTATTGACATATATGCGCCCTCTATATCCGGTTGTTATGCCGGGAGCCCTTATCCAAAAGCGAACATCAGGGTGGCTTCAGCCACCACTTTTCCGTCCACGTAAGCCTTGCCGTAAACCTGCCCGGTCCTGGATTTCACCTTACCTGCCGTGACCTCCATCACCAGCCTGTCGCCGGGCACCACCACTTTGCGGAACTTTGCGTCGTCTATGGCCATGAAATAAGCGAGCTTGCCGCGGTTCTCCGCGGTAGAAAGCATCATCACTCCGCCGACCTGCGCCATCGCCTCCAGGATAAGCACGCCCGGCATCACCGGCTTGCCGGGAAAATGCCCCTGAAAAAATGCGTCGTTGATGGTAATGTTTTTTATTCCGACCACCCGTTTGCCTTGCTCCAGATACGTGATCCTGTCCACAAGAAGGAACGGGAAACGGTGCGGCAGCACATCCATTATCGCCTGCACGTCCATCACGCAGCCTTCTCCGGAACAAACATTCGCACCTGCCAAGTTCTTCTGCTTCTGCTGTAATATCGCCTTGACCATCCTGGCGTTAAGAGAATGGCCGCTCTTAACGGCGATTATGTGGGCCTTCAAAGGCTGCCCGAGCAGGCTGAAGTCTCCAATAAGATCGAGAACCTTGTGTCTGACGAACTCGTCCGGGAAGCGCAGTGTGTTACCGACGACGCCTTTTCCCCCGACGACAAGAGTGTTCTCGTAATTCGCACCTTTGCCCAATCCCTGTGTCTTGAGCTGCTCCGCTTCCTCTTCCAGGCAGAAAGTCCTCGCGCCGGCTATCCCGTCGCGGAAGGACTTCTCCGTGATGTCCATATCGAAAAACTGTGAAGCCAGCATGGGATGTTCATAATTGAGGGTGTAGGAAACGCGGAAAGTCTCGCAAGGCAAAGCTACCAGGGAAACGCCGGATTCGTTAATATAAATCGGCTCTGTCAGCGAGTAATAATCCCTTGGTTTGTCCAGCGTCTGTATTCCGGCTCTGTCCAGCGCCTTCAGGTATTCCAGCGCGCTGCCGTCAAGGCCGGGCAATTCCTCGCCGTCAAGTTCTACCACAAGATTGTCTATGCCGCAGGCCGACAGAGCGGCCATCATATGCTCCACGGTATGTATGCCGGAGACTCCGCTGCCGATAGTGGTGCGGCGCTTGCTGCGCGGATAAGACGAAACGCAGTCAACGCTGGCCTTCATCTCCGGCCTATCCGGCAGATCGGTCCTCACAAAGGTAACGCCGCTGTCCGCAGGCGCCGGCTTAAGCGTAACGGCGGCCTTGTTTCCTGTATGCAGGCCTACGCCCGTAATAGTAATCTGCCCTTTTATAGTCTTCTGTAGATCCACTTGTCTCCCCGCCGGTTATACTTTGACGGCGCTAAAATCGCGCCTTTCAGAACGCGAATAATATATACCACAATAATAAACAAGCCGTGGTCTTCAGACCGCGGCAGGCCGAATTTATTTCAGTTTCGATTCCAATTCTTCTATCTTTTTTTTCAATTCCGCTACGGTCTTGGTGAGCTTCGGAAGGTTCTGCGCGCAGGCATTTATTCTCTGCGTGGACATAAATTCTCTTGCCGGATACCCCGAAACCATCGTCCCCGGAGGCACCGACTTGGAGACCCCCGCCTGGGCCGTGACTATCGCGCCCTCCCCTATAATAATGTGCCCGGCCAACCCTGCCTGCCCGGCTATTATAGCGCCGTCGCCTATTCTGGTGCTGCCTGAAATCCCGGCCTGCGCGATGAGCAACACGTTACTGCCGACGTTAACGTTATGCGCTACCTGCACCAGGTTGTCAATCTTGGTCCCGCTGCCGATTACGGTCTTGTCGAAACGCGCGCGGTCGATGGTGACATTGGCGCCTATCTCGACGTCGTCTCCGATCGCCACCGTCCCGGTCTGCGGTATCTTGTGATGCGTTCCCTTCACGGTAACGTATCCGAACCCGTCAGAGCCGACCACTGTCCCGCTGTGGATGATCACCCTGTTCCCGATAACGATATCTTCTCTGACCGTGACGTTGGGATACAAAAGACAGCAGGTCCCGATCTTGGCCCCGTAACCGATATAACATCCGGAGTAAACAATAGTGTCGTCGCCTACGCTGGCGCCGTCTTCTATAACGGCGTAAGCGCCGACGGTAACATTCTTGCCCAGGGACGCTCCGGGGGAGACCGCCGCCGCCGGGTGTATTCCCCGGGGATGACGCGCTTTATTCTCTCCGAATAGCTGGACTACCTGAGTGAAAGCCAAGGAAGGATTTTCCACCCTGATCAGAGCCGCGCGCTTCGGAGGAGAGACCAGGAGAGACGTTATCACGGCCGAAGCCCCGGTTTTCTCCAGAAACGGCGCGTATTTGGGATTGGATAAAAAAGCTATGTCCCCCGGACGTGCCTCTTCTATGCCGGAAAACCCGGTTATCTCCAGGTCTTGCGGTCCGACTACTTCGCCGCCGATAATCTCTGCGATTTCTTTGAGGGTCTTGCGCATAAAGCCGGGAGAAAACCCTGAGGGAGAGGGCGACGCCCTCTCCCGCGCGGGATCTTATTTTTTTGTGTTGCCTTTATTGAGGGCGTCTATTATCTTATCGCTGATCTCCAAGCCCTTGGTCTGGTAAACAAGCACCCTGTCGTTGAAAACGAAGGTATATCCCTCTTTCTCCGCGTAGGTCTTCACCGCGTTCTCTATATCCTTGAGTATCTCCTTCATCTTTTCATCTTGCTCCTTGCGCAGGTCCGTCTGCTTCTGACGGTCGAATTCCTGCAGGGCCTTCACTTTGGTCTCGATATCGCCCTTTTTGGATTCCTTCTCCTTATCGCTGAGAAGGTTGATTTTTTCCTGGAGCTGTTTGATTTCGTTGACCTTTTTTGTCCTTTCGGCGTCATAGGCGGACTGCTTATCGCCGAGTACCTTATCGTAATCCTTGGTTTTGTAATACTCGTTGAACGTGCGGCTCAAGTCGATATATCCCAGTTTATCGGCTGCCGAAGCGCTGCCGGCTAACATGGCCAACACGAAAAGTCCCCCAAGAACAACCCCTATCCCCTTTTTCATTTCCCCTCCTCCTTTTTTATCCTTTGATTGTTTGTTTGGCAAGGATAGTGCCGAATCGTTTGATTACAAAGTACTGCATTGTTATACAAGTTTCTGATGAATTGAGAACCGGAATTAGACCGTCTCGCTGTTCAAAGAACAGGACTCTGTTAAAAAATATTTTTGCTCTCGATTATTTTCAAAAACAGTTTTTATGTAAGTTATGAATTTGCGTAACTTACGTAATTACAATGCGTTGCGTCTGAATTACCCTTGCTTTTTTCTCGTAATGCGTGTTATTCTATAGGCATAGCT
>JBAZEP010000049.1:0-9184 GCA_041653835.1 Candidatus Omnitrophota bacterium | reverse complement strand
TAGCATGAAGAGAGAAGGATAGTATGCAGGAAAGGGTGCTTGATTTTTTAATCTCTTTTGGGTTTTCTCCAAAGCTTGTGATTTTATTTTTAGGGGCGCTGCCTGTTACTGAACTAAGGGCATCCATCCCTATAGGCCTTTTGATATTAAAGCAAAGCATAAAAAATACAATTTTCTTTTCAATACTGGGCAATCTGCTTCCTATAGCGCCCATATACTTTTTATTGAGCCCTGTTTCAAAGAAACTTAGCAATACCGCGCATATGCGTAAGTTTTTTGAATGGCTTTTTAGAAAGGCAAAAGCCCATGCCGATATAGTGGAAAAATACGAAGCGATAGGCCTCATACTTTTTGTCGCAATTCCATTACCCGGCACCGGCGCCTGGACAGGGGCTGTTATCGCCTCACTTTTACGCATAAGGTTTATACCTGCTTTTATAGCTATTTCTCTGGGAGTAATCATAGCAGCTGTTATAGTGACTGCGCTGACGCTCATAGGCAGGGCCGCTTTTACTTTAAGGTAAGGAAATGATACATATTTATACGGGTAACGGCAAGGGCAAGACAACGTCAGCTTTCGGGCTCGCGGCGCGCGCGAGCGGCCAGGGGCTGAAGGTTATTATTTTCCAGTTCCTCAAACCGAAATCTCTTATCACAGGCGAAGAGAAATCCGCGAGGAATACGAAAAATATAAAGTTAGTGAAATATGAACAGGCCCATCCTATGTTTACGCCCGGGGCCAAGGCAAAGATATCTCTTAAAAAAGAGCTGGCTGAGGCGGAAAAAGTTATTTTCAGCGGCAAGTATAATATGGTTGTGCTGGACGAAATAATAAATGCCGTGGATCAGGGATTTGCCGGAAAGAAATTTTTTTTAGGACTGCTTAAAAAAACTCCAAAAAATGTAGAGCTTATCCTTACGGGCAGGGGGGATATTTCAGAGCTGGAAAGATTCGCGGATTATATAACCATAATGATAGACAAAAAACATCCGTTCAGGCAGCGTGTAAACGCCCGCCGCGGCATAGAGTATTGAGACCATGAAAAAAATATTTTTAATAATAGTGGTTTTATCATTAACCTCGTTGTGCAGCGCAGAGGCTGCGCCCAGGGTAATTTCTCTCGCGCCTAATACGACCGAGATCCTATTCAGCCTGGGGCTTGGGGATTCAATCGTAGGCCTGGACGATTTTTCCAATTACCCTGAAGGGGTCAGGAACATAGAAAGGCTCGGCACGTTTAATAATCCTAATATGGAAAGGATAATCCTTTTAAAACCGGATTACATCTTGATAAATTCGGGACTGGAAAAAGCCAGGGAAGATTATTTAATGAGCCTTGGTGTAAAAATAATAAAGGTCTCTCCGAAAACAATGGATGGCTTATACAGTGATATCAGGGAACTCGGGGAGATTTTTAATAAAAAAGAGAACGCGGAAGCTCTCATAATAGAAATGCGGTCCAAGATCGAAGATGTATCCCGTAATATAAAAGGCAAGGCGCCAAAGGTCTTTATCCAGCTATTCGATGATCCGCTTATAACCGTATCCTCTTTTATAAGCGACACAATCAGGCTGGCAGGCGGAGAAAATATAGCGCAGGACATGAAAGACGACACAGGTATTTTTAGTTACGAGGCATTGATAGAAAGGGACCCGGATATAATTTTAGTAGCGGGGTTTTCGGGGAACAGCATCGGTTTCCATTCGATAAGCGCGGTAAAAAATAAAAGGATATACAGGGACCTGGATCCTGACCTGATATTAAGGCCTGGCCCCAGGGCGGCCGAAGCCGTTGAAAAACTCAACAGGATATTTTATGAATAGGTTTAAAGCGGGGCGATTCCTGCTTATATTGTCTTTTTGTTTAGCGGCGCTCATTGTTTTAAATATCTTTATAGGTGCGGTGAAAGTGCCTTTTAATAAGATGCTAGAACCAGGGTTTATCGAGATCGTTAAACTCAGGTTACTCAGAGCGTTCTTGGCAATAGCCGCAGGCGCAGGCCTGAGTGTGGCAGGGGTGATATTGCAGACAGTCTTGAGGAATCCCCTGGCAGAGCCGTATGTTCTAGGGGTATCTTCAGGCGCAGGGTTAGGCGCTGTTATAGGGCTTCTGTTCATTCCTGTCGGTATCGGCGTGAACGCCGCCGCGTTTATAGGCGGGGCTGTCACGATATTCCTTGTTTATAAACTTGCGAAGATAGACAACCGCATGTCTCCTGAAAATATGATAATAGCCGGCATAATCGTGAACGGGCTTCTTTCAAGCGTCCTGATGTTCTTTGTCTCAAATTCGTCCAGCGGCAATATCCGTTCTGTGATATGGTGGCTGCTGGGGAACCTGCAGGTTTACGAGATAACGCCTGTCTTGATCCTGGCTGCGGTATCCCTGTTTGGATTCCTAGTCGCGTTCATCTTTTCAAGGGAACTTAACGCAATATCGCTTGGGGAAGAAGAGGCGGGGCACCTGGGCATAGACGTAGAAAGAACGAAGATGATCCTTCTTTTGACCGCTACTTTTGTGACAAGCCTGGCGGTTTCTATTTGCGGAATAATAGGTTTCACAGGGCTTATGATGCCTCATATAGCGAGAAGGATAACAGGACCTGACCACAGGCTGCTCCTGGCAGTCAGTGCCTTGATGGGGGCCGCATTTCTTTTATTGTGCGATATTTTTTCCAAGGTTGCGCTGGCGCCTAAAGAGATCCCAATAGGGGTTATTACCTCTTTTGTGGGCGTCCCGTTTTTTATATATATATTGAAAAGGTCCGGAAAGGTATATTTCAGATAATGTTTTATTTCTCAGATGTCTGGGCAGGTTATAATAATTCCGAAATACTCAAGGGTATTTCGTTTGGTATAAAAAAAGGCGATTTTACCGGCATAATAGGGCCTAACGGTTCCGGCAAAACAACGCTCTTGAGAACAGCCACGAAAATAATAAAGCCTTTTAAGGGAGATATCTCGCTGGAGGGTAAAAGCATGGCGGACATGCCTTTGAAAGAATTAGCCGTTATCATGGCATGCGTTCCCCAGGACACCGCTTTTATGTTCCCCTTTAAAGTGATAGATGTGGTCCTGATGGGCCGCATACCTTATATAAAGAGATTTGGTTTTGGATCCAGGGAAGACGTGAAGATCGCTTTGGAAGCATTGAGGTTCGTGGACGCGCTTCATTTAAAAGACAGGTTTATAGATGAATTGAGCGGAGGGGAGAGACAGAGAGTGATTATCGCCAAGGCCCTTACGCAGGAACCCAGGATATTATTTCTGGATGAGCCTACCACGCACCTGGACATCAATCACCAGGTTCATATCTTCGAACTATTGAAGAGAATGAACAGGGAATCAGGCTTGACTATAGTGGCGATATTGCATGATCTGAACCTGGCATCGGATTATTGCGATAATTTAATTCTCTTGAACAACGGGATGATAGAAGATAGAGGTACGCCGAAAGAAGTACTTAATTACAAGACGATAGAAAAGGTCTATAAGACAGTTGTCATAGTCAAAGAAAACCCTATTACATCGCGGCCGCATATATTTTTAGTAAAAAAAGATTGACAGGTTTTCGTTATTGGTGTATAAAAAATAAAACTGAATAAATAATATTATATTGTTTAAGGGAAGCTGATGTAAATTCAGCGCAGCCCCGCTGCTGTAACGGCAACGAAATTTGCAATTAGCCATTATCCCTCGACTTCGTTCGGGATGAGAAGGCGCAAATAGTAGGATGGCCGGAGCCAGAAAACCTTACGATATATTGATATATTTAATGTTGGCTGCGCAGGGCAGCCGCAAGGGCCAAGTAAACCAGGGCGCAACCCTTGATTCCGGAAACGGGATCAAGGGTTTTGCTTTTTAAGGAGGGTGAAATGAAGAAAATATTTTTGTGCGGCATTGTGACTGTAATTTTTGCCTCAAGTTTTGTTTACGCAGGTACGGATGAAAATGACAGCATAGAACTGGGAAAAATAGTGGTGACTCCCAGCAGATATCCAAGTGAAATAAGCGATGCCGCAAATTCCATTACGATATTAGACCAGGGATATATAGAGAATTCCAATGGGAATAATGTAGTGGACGTACTAAGGCCGCAGGCAGGTGTTGTCGTAAGAGATTGGTATGGGACAGGCGCAAAGGCATCGGTTGATATAAGAGGATTTGGAGAGACAGCAGGGATGAATACGCTTGTGTTGATCGACGGGAGGAGGATTAATGAGACAGACCTCAGCGGAGTCGACTGGACGCAGATACCTCTGGACCAGATCGAGCGGGTGGAGATAGTTCGTGGTTCGGGCAGCGTGCTTTACGGCGATAATGCCATGGGAGGAGTGATAAATATTATAACGAAGACCGGCAAAGGAAAACCTGTTATTGAATTATCTGCTAAGGCGGGAAGTTATGGCATGAACAGTGAAAAATTGAATATAAACGGTTCTTCGGGGAATATTTATTATGCGATAAATGCCGGCCGGGACAGCACGAACGGTTATAGAGAGAATAGTTATTATGATGCCCAGGATTTTGGCGGGCGTTTTATTTATGATATAAAACCGGATCTTTCTATTAACATAAGCGCAGGTTATCACGACGCGAAATATGGTTTTCCTGGAGCTCTTTCGGAAGTTCATTTGCAGACGAGAAGCAGAAAAGATACCAGGTTTCCGGATGACGATGCAAATGAGAGTGATTATTACTTTAAAATAGGCGCAAAAAAGGACTTTGAAGAAACATCATACATAGATACCGATTTATCTTTTCGCAGGAGATTGGTCGACAGCTATTTTCTGAGTTCTTCGGCAGGATTCAATCCGGTCTTTAATAATAAGATAGATACAGTAGGCTTTACACCAAGGTATGTGTTCAGCAAAGATATATTCAACAAGACGAACAAGCTTATAATAGGAACGGATTTATACAGCTCGGATTATTCTTCGGATAATTATACTGAGGCCGGCGCGCTCAGTAATTTTACGGATATCAATAAAACTTCTATTGCCGGATACTTTCATGACGAACTTTCAATATTTGATAATTTGATTTTTAACGGAGGATACCGTTATGAAAGAGCTAAGTATGAATTCGACTATCATGATAACACGGGTTTTAATTCGGATGTAAATTCAAACCTGGCCCCGGAAAAAAAGGCATTTGATTCGGGTATTGTTTTTAAATCAGGAGATTCCCAGGTTTTCTTTAATATGGGGAAGAGTTTCAGATTTCCCGCCACGGACGAGTATTTCAGCGTATTTGCCACCCCGCCTGTGAATATAAACCTAAAGCCTCAGAGCGGCAGGAATTATGAGGCAGGGATAAGGCATAAGTTCAAAAATGACGGGAGCGCAGACTTGTCATTTTTTAGAATGGACATAAATGACGAACTTTTTTTAAACCCGCTTACCTTTGCCAATGAGAATTATGATAAAACAAGGCATCAGGGCGTTGAGACGAGTTTTAACTACAGGCCGGTAAAATATATGAATCTTTTTGGGAATTACACTTATTCGAATTCAATGTTCAGGGGCGGTATATATGATGAAAAATTCATACCCATGGTCCCGAAACATAAAGGGTGCGCTGGGATCAGTGTAATGTTCCCGCAGGATATCAAATTAGACTTAAGGGGTAATTATACTGGGAAGAGGTATTTTATCAGCGATCAGGGTAATTCTTTGCCAAGGATGGAAGATTATTTTACGGTAGATACCAGGGTTTCCCATGAGTTTAAAAACGGCAGTTGTTTTTTTGGTATAAATAATATTTTTGACAAAGATTATTCAGAATATGGCGTTAAGAGCGGGTCTTTGAGGTTTTACTATCCGTCGCCCAAACGCAATTTTGAGGTCGGCGCGGTTTATAAATGGTAAGGGGCGTTGACAAGGTGAATAATAATTGCTATCATGAATGCAAATGTGTGAGAATAAGCCGCTTCAGTTAGCTCTGTTGATCTCAATACTTCTGCATTTTACCGTATTCCTGAGCGCGCCGTACACGGGTGTATTGCCTAAAAAACAACCTTTTGAGCCGATAAAAGTAGCTTACCTTAAGCCGGAAGAGGTAATAGAAAAAAAGACTGTCAAGAAACTTGTAGGCCAGAAGCCGTGGACGTCGCCTTATCGTCAGGCAGGCTCTCCTGTTATAGCGCCTGAGGCATTGCCGCAGATAAAAAAAGAAGATATCACTGATCCGCCTTTGTCCGAGCCTTTGCCCCTGGCTAAGCGCGGACAAGTCAGGAAAGAAGAACCTACAGTTGAGACAGTAGGTTCGAGCGGCCGCGCTGTGATAGGAGGCAAGGGTAAGAAATTCGAGGCAGTAGTCAATGATGAAAAAGATAATATAAAAAGGGCGTCGTATATCAGTTATTACCGCTCTGTCAGGGAAAGAATAAGATATTACGCTGACAGGAACTATATAAAGGAAGGGACTGTCAGCGAAGGCGAGGTTTTTGTGTCTTTTACAGTAACTTCCAGGGGAGAGCTTCTTCATATAATGATAATGGACAATAGGTCCGCGAAAGACAGGATATTAAGAAATACAGCCGTGAATAGCATAAGGGACGCCAGCCCTTTCCCCGCATTCCCGCAGGGCATGAACCAATATCAGATAACCTTTAACGTAATAATCTCTTTTGAATTGAATAGGTAATTTTTTGCTTGACAACTTTTCAGCTATGAGTATCATAGTATGTCATAAATAGCACTCCTCAGGATAGAGTGCTGACAAAATAAGGAGGTGTTGTATGGCAATTCAACCTTTAGGAGACAGAGTTCTCATAAAAAGGCTGGAAGCAGAGGAAAAAACAAAAGGCGGCATTGTTCTGCCTGATACCGCGAAGGAAAAACCTCAAAAAGGCGAGGTTGTGAGCGTGGGCAAAGGCAAAGTCCTGGAGAGCGGCAAGGTAGAGCCTTTGGAGGTAAAAAAAGGCGATACAGTGCTTTTCGGGAAATATTCCGGCACAGAGATTACTTATAAGGAAGAAGAGTACCTGATATTAAAGGAAGAAGACATTTTAGCGATAATAAAATAAACCTAATGTCACATTTAAGACACTGTCTTAAATGTGACATTAGAGGGAAAAGGGAGGGAAATAAGATGGCAAAGCAGTTATCGTTCAGTGAAGAGGCCAGGCAAAAGCTGGCAAAGGGCATTGACCAGCTCGCGCAGGCTGTAAAAGCCACGCTCGGCCCAAAAGGAAGAAATGTTATCCTGGAAAAGAAATTCGGTTCTTCGACAATCACCAAAGACGGGGTAAGCGTAGCCAAAGAAATAGAGCTCAAAGACCCATATGAAAATATGGGCGCTCAGATGGTCAAGGAGGTCGCGGAAAAGACAAGCGACCTGGCAGGAGACGGCACAACTACCGCTACAGTACTGGCGCAGGCGATATATAAAGAAGGCCTGAAGAATGTTACAGCCGGGTCTAATCCCACAGCGTTAAAGCGCGGGATAGATAAGGCAGTAACCAATGTTGTAGAAAACCTGAAAAAGATGTCGAAATCAATAAAGGACAAAAAAGAAATTTCCCAGGTAGCTTCTATAGCCGCGAACAATGATATCGCGATAGGCGAACTCATAGCGGAAGCCATGGAAAAGGTTGGGAAAGACGGCGTTATAACCGTAGAGGAAGCCAAATCAATGGCCACCACGCTGGATGTGGTGGAAGGCATGCAGTTTGACCAGGGTTATCTTTCTCCTTATTTTGTGACAGACGCGGAGAGGATGGAAGCGGTAATAGAAGACCCTTATATACTGATACATGAAAAGAAGATCTCGGGGATGAAGGACATGCTGCCTCTCCTGGAAAAGATAGCGCGTTCAGGCAGGCCGCTTATCATAATCGCGGAAGATGTCGAGGGCGAAGCGCTCGCTACGCTCGTAGTTAATAAATTAAGAGGCACACTTAATTGCTGCGCGGTAAAGGCGCCGGGTTATGGTGACAGGCGCAAGGCAATGCTGGAAGATATAGCTATACTTACGGGCGGCAAGGCTATTACCGAAGACCTGGGTATAAAGCTTGAGAACATAGGGCTGGATGACCTCGGAAAGGCAAAGAGAGTTACTATAGGTAAAGAAGAGACTACTATAGTAGAGGGAAGCGGCAAAAACTCCGACGTGAATGCCAGGATTGCCCAGTTAAAGAGGCAGATCGAGGAGACGGACTCCGACTATGACAAGGAAAAACTCCAGGAACGCCTCGCGAAACTCGCGGGCGGGGTAGCTGTCATAAACGTGGGCGCGGCCACAGAAACAGAAATGAAAGAAAAGAAAGCAAGGGTCGAGGACGCGCTTCACGCGACAAGGGCTGCGGTCGAGGAAGGCATTGTACCGGGCGGCGGAGTTGCTTTCTTAAGATGTGCTCCAAAACTTGATGATTTAAAGGTGGAAGGCGATGAAAAGATAGGCGTCAATATTATAAAGAGGGCGCTCGAAGAACCTATACGCCAGATCGTACAGAATGCCGGTCTCGAAGGCTCTGTGGTCGTGAACAGGGTAAAGAGCGAAAAACAGAATGTAGGTTTTAATGCCGATACCGATGAGTATGTGGACATGGTCGCGTCAGGTATTATAGATCCTACAAAGGTGTCAAGGACAGCGCTTGAGAACGCGGCGAGTATCGCGGGATTATTGCTGATGACGGAAGTCCTTGTGTCCGACATACCCGAGGAAGACAAACCCGGACATGGCCCGGCTGGTATGCCAGGCGGCATGCCTCCAGGCGGCGGGATGTATTAATTAGTTTAAAGTTGGAAGTTTGAGGTTCGAAGTTATGAAGCCTGCGGCGAGAAAATCGCCGCAGGCTTTTATTTTTAATGACAATAGGAGCCCTCTGTGTTATATTAAAACAAAAAAGTCCCTCGCCGCCCGATGGTAAAGACCATGGCGGACTCGGGATCAAATTTTGTTTCACAAAATTTGGGAGGAACCTGATGTCTGATCTTCATGAAGTCCCTCAAAAACTCATCGATAATATTTCAAAAGTAATAGTCGGAAAGCGGGAAGTCATCGAGCTGGTAGTCGTGAGCCTTATCAGTAACGGCCATGTGTTGCTGGAGGATGTCCCCGGCCTAGGCAAAACAATGCTTTCCAATACCCTGGCGAAATCCATCGCAGGTAAATTCAAAAGGATCCAGTTCACGCCCGACCTTTTACCTTCGGATATCACGGGCGTTTCGATCTATA
>JBAZEP010000048.1:0-9975 GCA_041653835.1 Candidatus Omnitrophota bacterium | reverse complement strand
CCGAGGATATCGAACTCGTGGATATTTCCAGATCCTCGCCATTCAACGCGATCATTTTTTCCTGATCTACGCCGAGAGTGTTTAGTACGTATAAAATCATATTTTTAAGGTTGGACTGGGTATGAGCTACGTATTTTTCTTTACCGCCCTCGGTACCGGAGGTCCTGTATTCTTTAATATCCTGGGATTCCTTGCTGGACGTGATAATGACTGTCTTATTTTTTGCGCCTGTTTCTTTGTCTTCTTTTACATACACCCTGGCAAATACTTTTTCTCCAGATTCATCATCTGTCATATAACCTGAGGATACCATTGTGCCCAGGTTTTCATCTACGGAATCGTCGAAGTCTATCCTGCCGAACGCCGTATCAAAAGCCTCTGACGCCAGATTACGGAAAAGCCGTATTTTCCAGTCGCTTTTTCTCGGCTCGTCTTTATTTTCATTGAGTTTCTCGAACAGATTCCCCAGGGAGGCTATGATCAAAATGCCCGCTGATCTAAGGAACGCCATGGAACCGAGCAAAGGAGTGGTTTGAACAAAAACAAACCCGCCGGATTCCGTCTTATACCAGCCTTTTTGATCACCCTGGTAATTCCATATCATGGAGAACACAAGCGCTGTGCCTGAGCCGCCTGGTTCGCGCGTAAGCCGGTCAACAACATAATCTTCCAGGGTCTGGAATACAGCGCGGTAAAATGCTTTTTCCAAAAGCCCGAAAAAGCTCAATTTCCCGGCTTGCCACGCGCCTGCAAGGTTCTCATTCAGCCCAAGCGCGTCTTTTACCGCTCCCAGAGTAGAGTTATAAATGTCTTTAAGGACCTCCATTGTTTGCTCAATCACGTTTGTAGATACGGATAAAATTGTGGCTAACGCGATTATGAAAACTTGCCCGAAATTCAGATCCTTGAAGAAATTTTTATCAAATCCATTTATAGCCCAGAGGATAAGGGTAGTTACGCTGGCTGTCAAAAGTCCTTTGAGTATCATATCGCCTATGGTAACAGTAGCTGCTTCAGCTGTTAATTCGGCTGCTTCGCCCGCGCCTCCTATCCAGTCCATAGTTGCCCCTAAGCCATATCCAACCCCTTGAGCCACTATAGATATAGCCCAACTTTTAAGGAAGTCCTGTAAAAACATATCCCATTTTGCCTTATCAAAACCAAAACGAATGGAATTCGCTAAATATGAGGTAAGGGTGGTAGCGAGAGCAACAAAGAATGCCACTGTTACAATAGTCGCGATTGTCACGGCCGCGGAAACAGACAAAAATGAAGCAAGCACTGAGGCTAACAAGGGGCTGGTTGTTCCTGCTGTAAGGATTCCTGTGACAATTCCGGCTATAGCTATAGCGAGCATTGTAAGTATGCGGCCCAGCGTCCATTTCTCTCCATCCCATTTATTGGAGGTTGCTTCAGCCTGGCCTATCCTTATGCCTTTATCATTATAAGAAAATGTCGTTGTATCTGTCTGGCCGCCATAGAAGTCATCTGTTTCCCAGTAGGAAACAGTCGTGATCTTTACTATCACTCCTGTTGTCTTATCGCGCTCTATTTTAATGGTAGCTGACTGGTCAACGCGATCCCCATCTTCATTAATATACCAGCCGCTGGTGCCTATTACGTCGCCGTTTATGTCATACTTGTATTCTTTTTTCGTTAAGTCATAGCCTTTGCCATTCTGTTCCCTCAGGTCTTTTAAGCTCGAGCCTGAACCTCCCTGGGAGCCGGAGCCTCTTTGATAATAACTCGTGACCTGGCCCGCGCTATTGTAAGCAATATCCCATCTCTGGAAATAATACCCGTAGCCATTTACTGTGCCGCCTTCCCTGAATGCCACGAGTTTCATTTTAGAATTATAAGACATATCTATCTGGACTGTATCGAACCAAACCTGCGTCATGCCTTTAGTGCCATCTTCAGGGTCATAGGTCCCTCGAACATATCCGAAAGTCACATAATCATCATCCTGGTCAAAATCATCACCATATACATAACCGAGGTATGCACCATTGTAATAAATCGCTCTTTTGCCTGACTCGTCCGTCTCGCCGATAGTACAATTAGCTATTAACCACTCTTTACTCGTGGTAAACTCTTCGATTATGTTGCCGTTTTCATAAATATAACCGGACTTCTCACTATCGTATCTGTAACCCATGGTATGAGTCCAGACTATCTCTCCGGCGGAATTATATTTATAAGTAACCATATTGAAATAAGGCAGGCGGGCTTCCGGGTCTATACCGCGTTCTATAATGCCTACCACAGCGCCTGAATCATTATAGAAGAAGGTTTTTTCCGAATAATAAGTGATTGGATGAAGATGAATACCGTCTTCCACTCCTTCCCAAACCCAAGAGCCGTCTACAAACTTCTGGGCGCTGACAGAGGAATAACTATATACCATCTGCCCAAAGGCATTGTATTTCATGCGGAAATCTTTTCCGTCTTTTTCAAGTATGAGATTGCCGCCGGCGTCTTCTCCGCTTGCGCCTTCATAAGTTATATAATGCTGATTTAAAGGCGATTCGGCGCTGACATCAGCAGGATTGCCTCGGCCAGTCCCCATATTTCTTAATCTTGAACGCCCTTCGCCCCTTGTCTCAGGAGAAGATGCCGTGTCATTTTTCCATGTCTCTGTCTTACGCGCTATTATCTGTCCGTATTCATTATAGGTAATATTAGAGACTTTATTTATCGTAACAAGCGTGCCTTCTGTGATCATCTCTGTATAACCTATGAGACGGCCGTATTCATCATATTCAAGATCTTCCTGATAAATTACAGTCGGGTCTTCGGATGTATTGATCCCGGGTATTTCTGATAGATCAGTTCCGCTCTTTATAAAATAATCCGCTAACAGTTTTACAGCTTTTTCAAAACCATAATAATCCATGTAGGCACGATAATCAGGATCACTGGTAAGTTTCTTCGCGGCTATAATTCTCGCTTTTTCCTGGTCTGAAAGCTTTGCCCATGCCTCAGCTGTATATTCCGCGCCTATCTTCCAGCTCTTTATGTCCTGGGATTTTATTTTCCAGACTGTGACGCCGTTCGCCAGGGTTACAAGTTTATATTTAATATTCCTGTGCTCATAATAAGTCCAGATGGAAGGCGTGGCGCTGGACCATATCTTTTCATCATAAGATATCAGCTGGCCGTTCGAATATTTAGAATCTGTCCTTTCGGTAATAGTCTGCTCGTTAAGGTTTATGGTTATTTCCGAGGTCAGTGCTTCTAAAATTATGTCGTTCGAAAGCTTGACCTTGCCGCCCCAGAGAAGATTAACCAACTCTTCTTTTGTAAGATAGTATTCTTTTATACTGCCGTCTTTTCCTCTTATTGTCACTCCCGCGGTACTATTGCCGTAAACATCTTTGAAGGCGTACAAGACCACTGCCTCTAACCACATGGTCTCGGGGGAATCGTTCGTGAGCTTATTGCCCTCGCCTTTATGCGAATTGTAATACTCCATTACGGCAATGGGATCCCAGCCCATATCAGCCATAAACTGATTTATGTCATACAGGTTCTCCACCGCTTTCCCGTTCCTGCGGAAATCAGTTACTGTTTTTTCAAGTTCCCCTGTAATAGCGTTGTAATAATTAGTGACCCTGGTTTCATTAACAACATAACATCTCTCGCCGTTGGAGCCTATTGTAAGGACCAGAAGCGTTTCGTGCTGTTCTTTTACCTTAGCCTGGCCCGCTATTATCTCAAAGGTGATCGTCCCTGTAGGATCATCACTGCCCGCTATCACCATGTCGAATATCTTTTCGAGGGCAGCCCTTGTCATATTGTTCAGGCTGATCTCCTCGCTGAATTTTATATCTATCGCCGCGTTCATAAGGTAATCTTTAAGGCTCGCTTTTGTGACAAAAGAAATCTGGCCATCCATGTTCCTGACCAAAGTGAATTCAAGCCCGAATATGCTTCCGAACGGTATTTCGCTTATAATATTGTCGACCTTTTGTTCAAAAGTTGTATTTCTATCCCATCCGTATTTCTGGGAAATAGCGCTATAATCAAGCCCGTTAGCCTTAAGGAATTTGCCCAGGAAAATAAGAGACAGCGCCGTATCGAACTTTTCTTCACCGCTGAGATCATCCCAGTCTATGGAATTTATCAGATCTTCGGAAACTCCCTGGTTCCGCAGGAACGCCTTCAGGTTTTCCAGGTTATTCAACTGGTCAAAACCGAATTCCATGGGACTGCCTATGACAACTTCCCCGCCCTTATAGGCTATTGTCTTGATAGCCCCGTCCGCGTGCTTCAACAGGCCTCTCCATACACTGCCCTGCCCGTAGAAATATTTGGCTACCTGCTGTTTCTGGTCGTCATCAAGCTGGGAGTAATCTTTATTGAACATGCCTTGCGCCAGGGCATTTTCATTCTCGGCGCCAAAGGTATAGGTGTAATTTACAGTTGTGGTAATGACCTGGGTATCCCAGACAGCTGTATCAATAGCAGCAGTCGTAGTTTCGGTGACTGCCTGCTCAACTTTCAATTTTCCGTCTATCATTATATAGGTAGAGGTAACAATGGAGGTGAAGGTATTGCCAATGGTATCATTGCCTGTTGTGACAGTAACCGTGGAAACCGGGTCCACGCCTATAACAAGGCCTTTATACGCTTTATTTGTTTCTGGATTTATAAGGCTTACGCCTTCCGCTATATACATGCGGACACCATTATCGCCTATTATATAATAGGTGTTCCCGTTTGCGTCAACGCCGCTTTGCACAGATTCATTTCCATAGCTGTAAACATATTTCATCACCGAGCGGGTGGAAGAAGTTTCTCCTCTGACAGGATCCTGGACAGAACTGTCGGTTATTGACTCATCCACTAGAGGCTTTCCGCCTATGATCACATAGCTCATAGTGGAAGTGGAAGTCATCTTGTTGCCCATGATATCGCGGCCGTCGCTTGATCCCGTGCCTTCAGCGTGGATCAAAAGGCCGGCGTAAGCTTTGCCGCTGGAACTAAAGTACTGATCAACTTCTTTTTTCTGGTCTTCGGTAAGATCCGCGTAGCTGTCAGCGCCGAACATCTGTCTGGCGAAATTATCTCTATCCAGATTACTGACGCTCTCATCGCCCGTTGTATAGGTATATGTAGTTGATTGTTCGCTTGTGGAATAAGACCCGTCAAGAGACTGGCTATATGTTACGGCTTTTGATGTCTCGGCTTTTACCTGCCCGTTAGCTAAAAGTGTGTATATATTGTTTGTGGTTGTGGCGAACATGTTGCCGAAGACATCCGAGCCCATTGTAAAACTTCCGCTGAATTCGTAAAATAAAAGCCGCCCGAACATATTTGTCTCAACTTCTTCGTATGTACCATCCCAGTCTTCTATATCTGACGCCAGGTTTCTTATGTCAGTATTGAAAGGAGTCATTGCGTCTCTGCGTCTTTCGAAATCAGCGCTCGTTATTTGACCGTCATTATTCTTGTCATAACCCTGGGCAATATACCATTCGGTTATTATTATCACGGCTATAGCATCGGCGCCCGCGGCTTCCACCCAGCTATTCCATGAAGCGTATCCGTGCGCTATGGCATAGTCATCCGCGTCTATGTCCCCGTCATTATCTCCGTCAGGGATATTATCCAGGAGGCCCTTGCGGTTCAGGGTATCCGTAGCGTGAGGAACAGCCGCGTCCACATATTCGGTAACATTCCCGAATTCCCTTAACGCGTCACTGCCGAATACGTTCGCTATATAATCATACCATGAGCCGCTTGTACCGAACGGATTATCCTCTGAAAGTTTGACCGGCATATCGTGCATACCTGTTAAAATGCCTTCGCCTGTTTCCCCGTTTTTATTGGTATAAGAGCCGTAATCGTAACCTGAGGCGGATATGGTTATGGATAATGAGCCGTCCAGCATCATGCCCCTGGATAGCGTCTTTGTATCCAATGGTCTCCACTGGCCGTTCGCCAGGCGTATATAATTATTATGGGTAAAGGAAGCTGTAATATTGCCGAATATATCTTTATTTACCGCTATACTTCCGCTCTTAAGGCTGGTAGTGTTATCCATAACCAGTTTCAGCATGTCCTCGTTGAAACCGCACACGGAAACAAGATAGTTCCATATGCTCATCTTAGCGCCATTCACATCGATCTCATCGGTCACGCTGATACCAAGGTCTTTCATATTCGTGGTGGTACATATGCTTTTCGTTACCTTGCCGTATGTGACACTTTCAATGTCATAATCATAACCAGTTCTGCTGAAACTATAGCTTGTCGAGCCGTCCAGGGATTCATTCTCTGATACGGTAAATGTCTCGCTGACTACTGCGCGGCCCTTTATCATCTGGTATTTGTTTATAGTAGTAGTTGTGTAGGTATTGCCGAAAACATCCTGACCTTTTGTAACGGATGACCCGAGAGCACCGGTAAGCTGAAATATTCCATCCACAATCTCATACCCATAATCTACCTTGCTTTCTGTTGTCGAGGCGGAACCGTCAAGGTTAGTATTTACAGACGTAGTTTCCTGATGTTCGACAAACGCCCTGTTGGCGTAGATCTTATAGGTAGTATTGTGCGTGGTGCTTGTATAAATATTGCCGAATATATCGGAACCTGTGGTTACAGAACCATCTACCCATCTGCTATATAACCCAATCTGGTTAAGCCTCTCGCCTTTGCCGCTCCCGCGCTCAAGAACTTCCATGTAGCCTTCTTTTGCCTCTGTCATTGCCCAGATCGTCTTGTCTCCTACAACGCTTCTCCCGTATTTATTATAGATGCCCCCTGTGGTATTATAAGTATTTCCTGAGACATCTCTTCCTTGTGTTATTGTCTTGGAATAAGACTCTATCAATGCCCAGACTTTGACATTTACGCCTTTAATATCCCAATCTATCTGCGAATATTCATTATGGGTTGTGGTGGTGGAAGTATAGCTTGAGCCGAACATATCTCCGCCAAGCGTAACAGATTCCGTATCAACAGGTTTGAACTGGCCCGCGGCGCTCAACCATTCGGTGGTAACAGACCCTGTTATGGAGAGCTGTCCCCATAAATCAAAGCCGATGCTTACTGTCTCGGCAAGTTCACCGTTCACTTTAAAATCTGAACTGCTGTTTATGCCGAATCTGGAGAGCATCGCCTGGGCCTCGGCGTCATCAATCGCTATGCCGGACGTTACCATAAGCGCCTTTACGCGGTCATAATCTATTGCCCCTGCTTCAAGACGGGTAACTCCCCAGTATTTTTTGCCCGTGGGTATTTGTGTCTCTACGCCGTTGTAATAAGTTGTATTGCCTAAACTGATCTGCATGCCTCCAAAAACGTCGATATTAGTCGTAATAGTATCAACTGTGTAGCTAACCAGTACAGATGGGTCTGTTGTTATGCCTAAAGCGAGTTTCTGGGCTTCGGAGAGTTTACCGTAGTTATTGATTGTCGTAGAGTTAGTCGTATAGTTTGAACCGAAAGCATCATAGCCTATGGTAGTGGATCTTACTTCCACAGCCATGGCCCTGTTGGCATATACAATATATGAGAGCGTGTCTGTCTTTGTGACGCTTCTCCCTCCCCAGAGATCCGTGCCTACTGAGATGGAGCCTGTATGACTATCATCACCTATTCTCACCTCGTTAGGTGTTACATTCGCGCTAAGCCCCCATATAGGCCTCAAATTATCTGTTACGACGCTGTTCTTATAGGTATAATTGGACTGCGAAATTACCGTACCGCCGAATATGTCATCGGAGGAGGAGTCAGCCTTAACAGTATAGTCGAGAAGCACCATCGGATCGGTTGTGATGCCGAGAGCAAGTTTATCGGTTTCAGAGAGTTTGCCGTAGTTATTGGTTGTTACGGTTGTGGATGTATAGCTGGAGCCGAACGCGTCAAAACCGGTAGTTTCAGAAGTTACATCTTTAGCAAAAGCCCTGTTTGCGGACACGATATAAACAGTATCTGTCTTTGTAACCGATATTCCTCCCCAGAGATCGGTGCCGACTGATACAGAGCCGTTATATTTATATTCCACGCCATCTATAGTTACAGTTACTTCATTCGGCGTTATGTTCCCTGCTTTAAGCCCCCAGATAGGCCTTGAGACATCTTCTGTTACGACATCATTAGTATAGGTATAGCTGGACTGTGAAGTTACTGTGCCGCCGGATATATCATTAGAAGCGGAATCTGTCTTGACCGCATAATCAAGCAATACGAATGGGTCGGCTGTTATGCCCAAACCGAGCTTCTGGGCTTCGGATAGTTTACCGTAGTTATTGGTTGTTACGGTTGTGGATGTATAGCTGGAGCCGAACGCGTCAAAGCCTTTTGTGACAGATGTAATGTTTTTATAGAATGGCCTGTTGGCATGTTTTATCAGGTCTTCATCTTTATATGTCGTAAGCGTCACGGATTTAGCGCCGAATATATCCGTGCCGATAGCTATAGAACCTTTGAATGTTATCGCGCCGCCGATTTTAATGCCATGCTGTCCCAGGAAGCTCACGGCTTCGGATTCCGTGAAACCCGCGGAGATAAGCATAGATTTCAATTCCGTAAGCGAATAGGTTTTATAGACGACCTCTTTGAGCCCGAATATCTGGCGGCCGTTTTCAGTAACGATATTATTTCTGTAAAGCGCGTTTGAGAAACTGTAAACATCCCCGCCGAATATATCCCTGGTTGATGAGAAAGTATCGACCCTGTAACTGGATAATACAAGAGCCCGGACCTTCTCTCCATTAATAGTTAGGTTCCTTAATAAATAATTGTTTGTAGTTGTGGTTGCGGATGTATAGCTTGAGCCGAATGTATCGAAGCCTTTAGTGGTAGAGACGACTGTCCTGTAGAACACCCTGTTGGCGTAAATAAAAGAATTGGAATTTACGGTTACCGTATAACTCTTCCCTCCCCACAGGTCTGAGCCAAAGGATATGGATGAGCCGCTGACCACTCCATAGCCGCCCGCTACATAGCCTGTTGACAAGATAAATTCTATGGCTTCGTTCTTGGACGCGAAGAACCCGGCTGAAGCTAAGTCATCGGCTATACTATCGAGA
Organism: Candidatus Omnitrophota bacterium; assembly: GCA_041653835.1. GTDB lineage: Bacteria > Omnitrophota > Gorgyraeia > Gorgyraeales > Gorgyraeaceae > UBA10183. Next base: position 931 of record JBAZEP010000048.1, on the reverse strand, counting down.
GTAGAGCTTGCTTCGTGAACATCTTTTAATCCAAAATATTCTTTGCCGCTATAGGATGTTTTATCGTTATTATGGTAGAGGTTACTGTATGAATATACACTGCCGCCGAAGATATCTTCTGACTTGGATAAGGTCTTAACAGTATAGCTATCGACTACATAAGCTGTTACGGACTTGCCGTTAAGAGTTACGGTAAGATTTTTATAGTTATTTTTCGTGGTGGTGATAGTGGTGTAGCTTGAACCAAAGGCATCGAATCCGGTGGTTGTGGATTTGACTTCTTTTGCAAGCGCTCTATTGGCGTAGATTATGTAGGTTGTGTCTGTTTTTGTGACGGACTTCGCTCCCCAGAGGTCTGTGCCGACAGAGATGGAGCCCCTGTGAGTGTCAGCTCCTATTACTACCACGTTGGCTGTTATGTTCCCCGCTTTGAGTCCCCATATAGGCCGTGAATTATCGGTTACAACGCTATTGGTATAGGTATAACTGGATTTAGAAATTACTGTGCCGCCGAATATATCATTAGAAGTGGAGTCTGTTTTAACTGTGTAGTTCGCCAGCACCAATGGGTCAGCTCCGGCTGATAAGCCTAAGCTTACAGGATCAACACCTAACTGGCTGAGGGTTTTATACTCATTGGTTGTAATAGTATTGGTCGTATAGCTTGAGCCAAAGGCATCGTAACCTGTGGTATTGGCTATAACAACCCTGTAAAACACCCTGTTGGCGTAAATAAAAGAATTGGAATTTACGGTTACTGTATAACTCTTCCCTCCCCAGAGGTCTGAGCCGAAGGAGATGGAGGAGCCGCTGACTAATCCATAGCCGCCCGCTACATAACCGGTGGACAGGATGAATTCTATGGCTTCGTTCTTGGACGCGAAGAACCCGGCAGAAGCTAAGTCATCGGCTATACTATCGAGAGTAGAGC
>JBAZEP010000047.1:0-10513 GCA_041653835.1 Candidatus Omnitrophota bacterium | reverse complement strand
AACCCGGAAGGAATTTCTTGTTTTCCACGTCGCGCTTTATGGCCTCCGCGTCTTCCTTAAAGGCGCACCACAGGGAAACATCGAAGCCTTTATTTTTCAATAGAATAGCGAGCGCCGTGCCCCAGCCGCCATCGCCTAAAACAGATATTCTCAACGTAACCTCCGTAATTTATTCAAGTTTAACATACGCAGTTATAGTAGTCAATGATAACTATCTACCTATCTATCAGAGTGCGACTCTGATAGTAAGCACTCTGATAGTAAGGCTGATAGTAACCGAATAGTAAAAAAAGAAACCCCGGTCTTTTAACTGTCAAAAGGCCGGGGTTGACCAAGGAGTAAAGCTTGAAACTATATAACCACCCCCTTATTGAGATGTTTGCGTGTATAAAAAATCCACTTCGAAAGAATGCTTGAATGCCACGGAATAAATGTCACAGCCCGACACCGCGTAAAACTTCCCCACAACATCGCATATGAACATGTCTTTATTGAGCTTAGTGTCGCGTTTTTTGATAATGAAGATATGCCTTTTATTGACGGCCATGCCCGCGTTCTTTTTCCATTCCATCATCTCTTCCAGATTCTTGAATTTATTAGAGGAGCCTATTATATAGGTAGAATGCCGCTGGGTAGTAGTGGTTATTCCATCCCTATCGAATGTCTCGGTGACATAGAGGTCTTTTCTTTTTTTATTTTCCGAGGTTATATTTTTAAATAGGAGTTCTCTCATAACGACTCCTTAAACTAATCTTTTTAAATCTATTTATTTAGTGAGATAAAAAAAATTCCCTCTCCTTTTCTTACTTAAAGTATATCATATGTTTTCAGGTATGTCAAATCAGGCCTTTTGGCGCTTGGCAAAAGAAATCACCAGGAGTGTGGTACCTATTGTAATGAACGAGTCCGCTAAATTAAAGACAGGCCATACCCTAAGATCAATAAAATCAACTACATAGCGCATGCTGACCCTGTCTATAAGATTGCCGATTGCCCCGGACATTATAAATATAAGGCCGATATTTAAGATAAGGCTATTGAAAAATTTATCATTCTTGATCGCCTTTAAAAGCATCCGGGCTATCACGGCCACGGCGATAATAGACACCGCTATAAAAAATAAAATGCTGTTCTTAAAAAGGCCGAACGCCGCGCCCGTATTTTTCACAAATGTTATGTGCAGGATATCCTTTATTATAGGTATGGATTCGCCCGGGGATAATTTCGAAGAAATAACCGCCTTGGATAGCTGGTCTATGAGCAGGATCAAAAAAATGGAAAGAATGGTAAGGACGCTACTTCTTCTTTTCCTCTTTTGACTTGCACTGTATGCAATATTTGGCATAAGGGACTGCGTTAAGGCGTTTCTGGGGTATCTTTTTATCGCATGAAAGGCATCTGCCGAATTTGCCTTCTTCTATCCGCTTCAACGCGTCATCGATCTCGTATATAACTTCCTGTTCTTCGCTGGCTATATTCAGGCTCAACTCCCTGTCATAGCTGTCGCTCGCCATGTCCGCCATGTGAAAGCTGTAGCCGGAAAGATCTCCCGAAGATTCCTTCTGTGATTTCAGGCTTTCTTTGGCTATATGGCTTATGTCGCTATTGATAGCGTCTCTTATCTTTATTAAAAGTTTCTTGTATTTTGCCGTTTCTAACTTGGTCATTCTATCCTGCCTTCCGTTACAACACTTACGCATCTCTCGCAAAGTGTTGGATTGCTTTTATCTTCCCCTACTAACGCGCTCCAGTTCCAGCAGCGGCTGCATTTTTCACCTTCAGCCCTGTCCACCCGGATATCCTTATTCTCCCCTTTAACAAGCGTTACCTGTGAAACTATGAATATATAACGTAAACTATCAAGGTAACTTTTCAAAAATTCGTGTTCCTCGCCCGCGGCTGTAAGCGTCACCCTGGCTTCAAGGGAACCGCCTATAAGTTTAGCGGACCTTTTCTCTTCAAGGACTTTCAGAACATCTTCCCTCAAAAGCATCAGCTTCCGCCACCTGGCTTCAAGCTCAGGATCTATCAGCCCGCTCTCGGCCTTAGGCCAATCCGCGAGATGCACGGATCCGGTTTTATTGAAATGACCCCAGATCTCTTCGCAGGTAAACGGGATTATCGGGGCCATGATCCTGGTGAGGACATTCAAAATTTTATAAAGAACTGTCTGGCCGGACCTTCTTGCCTTTGAACCAGCTCCAAAAGTATACAACCTATCCTTTAAAATATCAAGATAAAAATTAGACATATCGATAATGCAGAATTTATAAGAGGACGCGGTAACTTCGTGGAACATGAACCGTTCGAACGAATCCGTAACTTCTTTCAGCATCGAATTCAGCCTGGAAAGCGCCCACCTGTCGATCTCGAGCAAATCCTTGCCGGCTATAGAATCTTTAGCCGGGTCAAAATCATATAGGTTGCCCAGCAGGTATTTTGCCGTATTCCTGAACTTGCGGTACGCCTCCACTGTCCGGTCCAATATCTCTTCCGAGATCCTGACATCGTCGAAATAAGAAGACGAGCTTGCCCAAAGCCTCAAGACATCCGCTCCTTTTTTAGAAATGACTTCCTGCGGGCTTACCACATTACCCGCTGACTTCGACATCTTTTTGCCTTCGCCGTCCATCACAAAACCGTGCGTAAGGACATTTTTGAACGGCGTCCGGCCTTCGACACCAATGCCGACCAGGATGGAAGATTGGAACCATCCCCTGTGCTGGTCACTGCCTTCCAGATACAGGTCAGCCGGAAAAGCGAGCCCCTTGTTTATCCTTAAGACTCCCTGATGGCTCGCGCCGGACTCGAACCAGACATCAAGGATGTCTGTTTCTTTTTTGAATTCCGCGCCGCCGCATTTTTTGCACTTGAAACCTTCCGGCGTAAAACTTTTCGCGTCTTTTATGAACCAGCTGTCGGAGCCGGACGCGCCGAAGGTTTCCTCTATTTTTTTCATGACGCCCGCGTCTATTATCTCGGAATTGCAGGAAACGCAGTATAATATAGGTACCGGCACTCCCCAGTAACGCTGCCTCGATAGGCACCAGTCAGGCCTGGAGCCTATCATGCTCGAGATGCGCTTCTCACCCGCTTCCGGCACCCATTTTACTTTCTTTATCTCATCGAGCGTTTTTTGCCTGAGATTATTCCTGTCCACGCCGAGGAACCATTGTTTTGTGGCGCGGAACAAAAGCGGCGAATGGCATCTCCAGCAATACGGATAAGAATGCTCTGTTTTTTCGGACACGAGAATGGCTTTTCTGTCGGACAGCATTTTCAATACAATATCGTTCGCTTCCTGTATATTCTTGCCTATAAGTTCGTCCGGAACCTCGAATGTTTCTATTTTCCTGAACCTGCCTTTTTCGTCCACAGGCATCACGACCGGCAGGTTATATCTTAATCCCACTTCATAGTCTTCCTGGCCATGGCCCGGCGCGATGTGGACGCATCCCGTGCCGTCTTCATTCGAAACATAATCCGCGGTCACGACTTTTGAGGAACGGTCCAGGAAAGGATGCATGGCAGTCATGCCTTCTAACTCCCTGCCCCTTACCGTCTTTTTGATCGCGCCTTTTACGCCGAGTTTTTTAAGCGTCGCTTCCAGCAGGTCCTGGGCCAAGAGCAAAGTCCCGTATTGTTCCGCGTCAACGTATACATACGCGAGGTCCGGATGCACCGCTATCGCGACATTCGAAACAAGTGTCCACGGCGTGGTTGTCCATACAAGAAAAGATTGTAGGGGACGGTCGCGACCGTCCCCTACAACATCAAATTTAACATAGATGGACGGCGAGGTGTGGTCCTCATATTCCACCTCCGCCTCCGCCAGGGCAGTCTCGCATCTGGCGCACCAGTTTATGGGCTTTAACCCCCTGTATATAAGCCCATCCTGGGCGAGTTTATTGAAACTTGCCGTAACAGCTTTTTCGTATTCGGGTTTGAGTGTAAGATACGGGTTATCCCAATCCCCGAAAACCCCGAGCCTTTCGAATTCAGCCTTCTGGATATCCACGAATTTCATCGCGAATTCATGCGCCATCTTCCTGAACTTCACCTGGTCAACATCGTGCTTGGTCTTTTTCAGTTCCTTGAAAAGCTGGTGCTCGATAGGCATGCCATGGCAATCCCACCCGGGTACGTAAGGCGAATCGAATCCCTGCATAGTCTTGAACTTTATGACAATGTCTTTCAGCGTCTTGTTCAGCGCGTGGCCTATGTGGATATTGCCGTTCGCGTACGGCGGGCCGTCATGCAATATGTATTTGGGAGAGGCCTTCCTCTTTTCCCTTATTGCCTTATAAAGGCCTGCCTTTTCCCATTTTTCAAGTATCACGGGTTCTTTGTCAGGCAGGTTGCCTTTCATCGGAAAATCGGTTTTAGGCAGATTCAGAGTATTTTTATATTCCATATTAAAGGTATTTTCCTATTATTATATCAAGTTTTTGTTTGGTGCTTTCCGGTATCAATTTTTTGTCGGTCACTATGGCGTATTTAAGCGCGTCTTTACAGCCGCATTTTCTTTCCGCCGGGACTTTGGGCACCGTCTCTTTTATCAGGCTTTTCGCCGTATCCACGTTCTTCAGCAGATTGCATATTACCATTTCTATATTTACCTCTTCCTCGTAACAACAGTCATAATCCGTCACCATCGCGATAGCGGCGAAACACATCTCCGCTTCCCTGGCGAGCCTTGCCTCAGGCATATTGGTCATGCCTATGATATCCATGCCCCAGCTTTTATATAAAAGCGATTCCGCCCTTGTGGAAAACGCCGGGCCTTCCATGTTTATATATGTTCCTTTATCGTGCGCCGCGAGCTTTAATTTTTTAGCCGCGTCATAGATTATCTTCCTAAGGTCCTCGCACACAGGGTTCGCGAAACTTATATGGGCGACCACGCCCTCTCCGAAAAACGTTGTCTTGCGGCCCTGATTGGTCCTGTCCACAAACTGGTCAGGAAGCACTATATCCATAGGTTTCAATTCCCGTTTAAAACTCCCGACCGCGGAAATGGATATCAATTGCTCCACGCCGAGTTTCTTCATGGCGTATATATTAGCCCTGTAATTAAGCTCCGTGGGCAATATGGTATGGCCTCTCTTATGCCTCGCGAGAAACGCTACCTCCACCCCTCCCAGATTCCCGATGATAAAATTATCCGACGGTTCCCCGAAAGGCGTTCTTACCGCGACTTCCTTCACGTCTTTCAGCGCGTCTATCTTATATAACCCGCTTCCGCCTATTATCCCTATTTTCGGCATAATCTCTCCTCCAGTTCGCCTGAACGCCGGGCGGCGCGCTTGACCGCCTTTTTTATGATAGCTCCCAGATTTTCCTGTTTAAAAACCTTTAACGCCGCTTCGGTGGTGCCGCCTTTGGACGCCACTTTTTTTACAAATTCCTCCATATCAATATCGCTATAAGCGGCTGCCTCCGCGGCGCCTGTCAGGACAGCCCTGGCAAGTTTCATCGCGAGGTTTTTTTCAAGCCCGGCCGACTCGCCTGCCTCAGCCAATAGATGCGTAAATAAAAAATAATAAGCCGGGCCGCTGCCGCTCACCGCGGTAACAGCGTCCATCATGCCCTCTTTTACCTTCACTACCTCTCCCACTTTAGAAAAGATCGCGGTGGTTGTCTCCAGATCTTTCGCGCCGGCAAATCTTCCGGGCGTAACAGCGGAAATACCTTTGCCGACCATCGCGGGCATATTGGGCATCACCCTGACCACCGCGACTTTGCCCAGGACTTTTTCTATGGATGAAGTGGTTACGCCCGCGGCTATGGAGATTATAAGCTTTCCTTTTACATAAGGCTTGATATCTTTCAAGACCTCTCCTATATCCTGCGGCTTCACGGCAAGGATGATCACGTCCGAACGCCTCGTTACGCTTACATTGTCCGAAATACGCTTATTCTTATCGCTTAAAAGGATCTTACCTTTGACGCGCGACGCTAGTGCCATACCCATATTACCTGCCCCGATTATGCCAAGCATATAACCGCCTTTTTTAAAAATATTCCGAAAATACCACTTTTATCCTGTCTATAAATCTTGCCACAAAACCTATCGGTTCGGATACGCGCGAATCCACCCTGGCCGCGGATATTTTCCTGGCGCCGTATTTCATGAGCCCGACCGCGCACGCGAACGTCACGTCCGTGATCTTCCCCCCGGCTTTTACCGTACCCATGTTTATGGGCATTTTAAAAACCCTTTCTATCGTCTCGATAAAACCATCCATCTTTGCCACCCCTCCCACCACGCTTACTTTAGGGAGGCTCTTTTTATTTTTCAGGAACGGCTCTATTTTTTTATATATATCTTCCGCCACAGCCTCGACCTTAGGCAATAAAAAGCCGGTGATCTCGTTTTTGGCGCCGAGCGCGTCTTTTATTTTCATATCCTCGGCTTCGTCAAACATGACCTTCATGTTATCCTGTAATATTTGCGTAAGGTCATCCCCTCCAAACGGGAAAGTAAATGTATCCAGTATCCTCCCGTCCACGAAAATAGACACATCGGTAATCTCTTTACCCGCGTCTATAAGTACCGCGCCGTTCGCGAGTTCATCATCCTCAAAAATAGCGAGCCCCGCGCCCGCGCCCGAAACTACCAGTTCGTCCGCTTCATAACCCGCGAGATTTACCGCCTTTGTGATGTTCTGCAGTACCGTAACAAGGGACGTGATGATATTAAGGTCCACATCGAGTTTCGAGCCGAACAGCCCGAGAGGATCATTTATCTCCATCTTGTCGTCTATAAAGAACCTCACGGGAATGAGGTGCACGGCATCCCTGTCCAGCGACATGGCGATGACCCTGGCGGATTCCACACATCTCTTTATGTCATCTCCCGTGATCTCGCTCGGCCTGTCCGATATATGCACCGAACCCCGGCTCTGGAACGTCCTTATATGCACGCCCGAGACATTGGTTATGATCTTGCGCACCTTGACCTTTGCCATTTCCTCGGCCTTCATCACAGCCGTCTCTATTGTATCGGACAATAATGCCAGGTTAGAAACAACGCTTTTCGAAAACCCTTTTGTGGGGGCTTCGCCGAACCCAAGTATCTCCTGCCCGGAATTGGCGATAACCGCGCGGATATTGGAAGCGCCTATATCCAAACCACAGATGATATCTCTATTCATATGGATAATCCCTCATTTTGCGGCTACCGGGGACCCACTATCGGGTCCTCGAAGCGCAAATCTATATATTTTACCCTCTCTATGTCCCTGCCAAGCTGTTCCAGCACGGTAGCGAGCACGTCCAGCCTCTTGGTAAAATCCCCGCCTCCCATCTTTATCTCGACCTTTTCCGCGTCATGCGCGTTGAGAAAAAAAGATATATTCCGGCTGTCCGCCATATCTATTTTTTTTATCTTATACGCCGAGAGTTTTTTGTTCTCAGACACCGCGCGTATAAGGAATAAAGCCTTATCGATATTTTCCTTTTGGGCCAAGTGCGGCCTCTTCGGGCTGGCCTTGAGCCCGGAGATAAGCGGGATGTCATCCCCGTTGGTTTTCGTCTCCGTCAGGAAAATACCGTTCTTGTCTATAAGATACAGCCTGTCCCCGTAGATCTGCGCGACAGGCACCCTCTTCCTCGCCTGCACCACCAGCCTGTTAGGCAGCGCGCGCCTCACTACAATATCCCTCAGTTCGGGATGCTTGGCCTCTATCCTGTCTTTGAAATCGTTCAGGTCAACCAGGAAGATATTGGCTCCCATGACATCTTTCTCCCCGATATCGCCGAAACCTGCCTTGCGCAGTACGTTGTTCTCGTCATACAGCCTTACGTCCAGCCCTTTTACGTTAAAGCAATCGGAATCCGCGAACATATACTGGAACGCCACGACACCCGCTCCTACGCCCGCGAGTACCAGCGTCCATAAAATAAACTTCAAAATGCCTTTGGTGTTACGCTTTTTTGCCGGCCGGGGCGCGTCTTTTTTCTTCTTATGCGCGTGGATTTTCTGCCTTTTCATTTTTACCATGACGCGGATCCCAGTATCTTCAGGCATAGATTTTCGAAATCTATCCCTATCGCCTTTGCCGCCTTGGGCAAAAGGCTTGTCGCTGTGAGCCCGGGAATGGTATTCACTTCCAGCACCACAGGCCCTAAGCTTTCGTTCAGGATTATATCTACCCTGGAAAACGACCTCGCGGAAAGGGCTTTATGGGCGCGGAGCGCCGTATCCTGGCACCTCTTATACATCTTTTCTTCTATTTCCGCGGGCACTATATATTCGGTCAGGCCTTTTTCGTATTTTGCCGTAAAATCAAAAAACTTCCTCTTGGGCACGATCTCGACAACGGGCAATGCCCTGTCCTCTATTATCCCGACCGTGATCTCCCTGCCGGATATATATTCTTCTATTATCAGCTTATCGTCGTATTTAAAAGCCTCTTTGATCGCCGCGGCAAGGTCTTCTTCATTGTCCACTATATTCAAACCTATGCTGGAGCCTCCATTGGAAGGCTTGACAACAAGCGAGCGCCCGAGGTTTTCGAAATACGCTTTTTTGCCTGCCCCTTTTTCAAAGACGTCCCTCGTCAGGATCTCATGCCTGGGGGCCGGTATATTTTTCATCCTGAACACTTCCTTCGCTGAGATCTTATTCATCGCTATCTTTGACGCGGCGGACGAACTGCCTGTATAAGGTATGCCCATTTTTTCAAGGAGTTCCTGCACGCCTCCGTCCTCCCCGAATTCGCCGTGGAGCGCCACAAAAGCTACGCCCAGGTCCAGCGAAGCGAGCTGAGCCGCCACAGACTCCTTATAACCGTTTACATTCGGGCCGGCCCCGAGCTCCACAGCCACATAATCCACGCCTTTGGCCTCAAGCGCTTTACAAACCGCGTTGCCTGATCTTATGGAAATCTCCCTTTCAGAAGAAGGCCCACCCATTAATACACCTACGCGCTTATTTTTCATATAACCTTCAACTCAAGCTCCAGTTCTATGCCGAATTTCTGCTTCACGCCTGCCTGCGCTAAATCTATCAATCCAAGAACGTCCTTCGCTAACGCCTTGCCGAGGTTAACTATTATATTCGCGTGGACCATGGATATCTCGGCATCGCCGAGCCTCTTGCCCTTCAGGCCGCAGGATTCTATAAGCATGCCCGCGGACTTATCCGGCGCGGGATTTTTAAATATACTGCCCGCGTTCGGGAAGCCTATCCCTGCCAGCCACTCCCGTTTTTTATTAAACGCCTTTATCTTATCTCTGATCTTCTCTTTTTTGCTTTTTTCCAGTTTGAACCTGGCGCCTAAAATAACATTTCCATCCAGGTCCGAAGAGCGGTATTTGAAATCAATGTCCTTCCTGCTTAAAGTTTTTATATTCCCGCTCTTTAGCTCCAGGACCTCGGCGTCAAGGAGTATGTCTTTTATCTCGTCAAACCCGGCGCCTTCCAGGCCCCTTACGCCGGCGTTCATTAAAACCGCGCCTCCGGTATTACCCGGGATCCCTGTTAAAAATTCACATCCACTCAGGCCGGTATCGGACGCGTACTTTACCAGTTTTGCCAGGCTGGCGCCCGCGCCCGCGTTTATTATATCCCCGTCTTCCGCCCCGCACCTGTCAAAACCCCCGGCCAGATGTATTATAACGCCGTCGAACAGGCCATCACCCGCCAGAAGGTTCGTGCCTCTGCCTATTACAAAGAATTTTTTCTTCTTACTCTCCGCCAGGGAAACCGCTTCTAAGATATCTTTTGTATTTTCCGGTTCCGCCCAGCAATACGCCTGCCCGCCGATCCTGAGACTCGTATGGCCGGACAAAGGCTCATTATATTTTAGCAGCATTAGCCTCTTCCAGTATCTTCGCGACCTTAGGGGGCAGTTCGCCTATGTCCCCGGCTCCCAATAAAAATACCGCGTCGCCCGGCTTTACCACATCTATTAAATATTTTATTATATCACTTTTTACGACAAAATGCGCGTCTTTGTGGCCGAAGCTCTTCGCGCTTTCGCATATGTCCCTGCCGCTCACGCCTTCGATAGGCTTTTCATCCGCGGAATATATATCGGTCACTACCAGGTGGTCCGCTATGTCGAAACACTTACCGAACTGGTCTTTCAGGTCCCGAGTCCTCGTAAATCTGTGAGGCTGGAATACCGCCACTATGCGCCTGCCGGAGTTCTCCATCGCCTTAAGGGTCGCCCTTATCTCTGTCGGATGATGCGCGTAATCATCTATGATCAAAATATCCGAACCTAAACGGGTGATCCTGAAACGCCTGTCCGCTCCCTTGAATCCTTTTATCGCGGCCTTTATCTTGTCGAAACCCAGGCCCAGTTCCATTGCCATGCCTATAGCCGCGAGAGAGTTTACCACATTGTGCAGTCCGAGTATCGAAAGTTTTATCCTGCCAAGCATGGCGCCTTTATATCTCACATCGAATTCCGAGCCGTCCAGGCCCAGGAGCGCGATATTCTCCGCCCTTATATCGCTGTCCTCGGAGATGCCGTATTTTAAAATCCTTTTTCCCGATTCC
>JBAZEP010000046.1:0-11815 GCA_041653835.1 Candidatus Omnitrophota bacterium | reverse complement strand
TGCCTTGTCAAACTCCACATCGCCCAATATCCTGCCGTCTACGCGGTTAATGCCCACGTCTATAACTATCGCGCCTTCTTTTATCCAGTCGCCTTTTACAAGCCCTGCCTTACCTACCGCCACTATAAGGATCTCCGCTTTTTTAACAAACTCGGGGAGGGTACCCCGCTGGCCCGTGGCTATATGGCAGACCGTAGTAGTCACGAATTTATTCAATAACAATAGCGCCAGAGGTTTTCCCACTATCTCGCTATGCCCTACCACCACAGCCTCTTTACCGTATAATTCCAGCGATCCTATGGAATCCAACAGTTCCATGCACGCCGCCGCCGTACAGGGCAGGATTTTTGCCTTTCCGAAAACCAGCTCTCCCATGTTCTGCGGATGCACAGCCTCTATATCTTTTAAAGGAGAAATATATCCGGACACGATCCTGGAGTTAAGGTGCTGCGGCAAAGGCATCTGGACTATGATCCCATGAACGGCCTTGTCCTTATTAAGAGAACCTATAACCTCTATAAAATCTTCCTGGTTTATGGAACCGTCTAATTTTTTAAGCTCATAATCTATGCCGAGGTCCTTCGCGGTCTTTTCCTGGGACTTGATATATATCTCGGACGCGGGGTTTTCTCCTGCCTGCACGCTCACAAGTTTAGGCACAACACCGTGCCTGGTTTTCAGGGCCGCGGCCTCGGCTCTTATTTTTTCTTTAACTTTTAAAGCGACGCTTTTCCCTTCCAGAAGCTTGGCAGGCATGTTTATACCATCCTTTTATCTGCCTCGGCAATAGCCTTTTCATACAGGACAGCTATATCTTTTTTTAAGGCATCCAGCGCCGAGCGCTCTTTTTTCATGAAAGCGGGGTCTTTTATGCCCCCGAGATTTATCTCCGAATTAAACGCCCCCGCTTTGAAACAGGCATTTAAAATTTCCGCGCCGCATCCAACATCGCTTATCAGGTTAAAATTCGATCCCTCCGAGAGATGCCGTGCTATCTCCATCCCGGATTTCGCCAGCGAGCACATCTTTAAAGAAATATCATACCCCCGCTTTAACGCGCCCTCGATCATCTTTTCGTCTTTTGCCCTGAATGCAGCGCATATGGAAGAATACACCTTCGTGTCCTCGTCCACCAAAAGCAGGTATTCTTCTCTTATCCGCTTAATGGACCCCAGACACCCGGCGATAACGCCCTCTATGTCTTTATATTTTTCATTCTCCAGGGTAAAATTACACACCATTTCTAGAAGCGCCGCGCCCAACGCCCCTGTCAAAGCTGTTGCGCTGCCTCCGCCAGGCACGCTCTCTCTTGCCGCCAGGGAATCAATATATTCTTTTACGGTTTTCTGCGTGTACATATTTTACCTCTCCCCGGCATCAATAACTGTATCTCGCGTCCAGATCGAACGCGTTTTCGATCACCTTCACCTCGGGATCCCGGCTATCGACGCCCTCTATAGAGACTACATCGAATCTGCAGTTTTTATTTTCCAGGCGGTGTTTTTTTATATAAGTGAGCGCCGTCCTTGAGATCCGCATTTGTTTCTTTTTCAATATTGATTCTTCGCCTGTCCCGAAAACCGCGGCGTTCTTAGCCCTTACTTCCACGAAACAGGTGCATTCTCCGTGACGGGCTATTATGTCTATCTCGCCTGTCTTTGCCCTGTAATTCCTCTCTATTATCCTGTACCCTTTTCTGCGCAAATAAGAAACTGCCTGCTCCTCACCGTTCCTGCCCGAATCAATCCTCGCGAATGTCATATTTAATGGGGGCGAAACTCTTTCTATGTATCGGGCACGGCCCGTAGCGTTCGATGGCCTCTAAATGTAATTTTGTACCATATCCTTTATGCTTCGAAAAACCATAACCAGGGTATTTTTTATCATAACCCAGCATGATTGTATCGCGCGTAACCTTTGCCGCTATTGATGCCGCGGCTATGGAAAGGCTCTTCGAATCCCCTTTTATGATCGGGATCGTCTTATAAGGGCTGAACCCGCCGAACACGCCGTCCACCAGGATACAAATACCGCTTACGATGTCTTTTTCTTTTTTATCGCTGGTAATACAAAATCCTTTCACCGCTTTTTTTACAGCTTGCTCCATTGCCGCGAGCGTTGCCCTGTGTATGTTCTTCTTATCTATATATTTATTGCTTTTTATGCCTATCCCGAAAACAGCCTGCGCCGATATTTCTTTGAACGCTTTTTCTCTTTGCCGGGGCCTGAGTTTCTTGGAATCGTCTATTCTTTCTTTATATCTCCGGATACGGAATACCGTTAAAGGCGAGCGGTTTAAAACCACCGCGCCCGCGACCACAGGCCCTGCCAGCGGGCCGCGGCCCGCTTCATCAACGCCTATTATGACAGAATAGCCGTCAAGGAACGCTTTGCGTTCCCACTCCAGCATCTGCCTGGTTTTTGGAGATCTCCCGTTCTTCCTCGACTGTCGTATGTTTGCCAACTCTTTTCCTCAGGTAATACAGCCTTGCCCTTTTGACCTTGCCTTTCTTGACGACCTTTATCGAATCTATGAATGGGGAGTGCATCTGGAACACCCTTTCCACGCCTTCCCCGAACGATATATGCCTGACCGTAAAGGTCTCTTTTATCCCAGAGCCTTTCTTCGCGATAACAATGCCTTCAAATGCCTGCGACCTTGTCTTGTCGCCTTCTTTTATCCTGACCGCCACCTTCACGGTGTCGCCCGTCTTGAAATCCGCCGTCTCCTTCTTCATAAAATCTTTTTCCAGCTCTCTGATAATATCCATATTCCTCTCCTGTGTGTTGTAGAGGGCGGTCGCGACCGCCCTCTACTTTTCTAATAAATCCGGCCTGTTGTTCTTAGTAGCCTTTACGGATTCTTTTTTTCTCCACTCTTTTATTTTTTCATGATCCCCTGACAAGAGCACGCCCGGAACTTTCATGCCGAGGTAATCGGACGGCCTTGTATAATGCGGATGTTCCAATAACGGCTTGCCGCCGCCAAACTCCATTGAAAAAGACTCATCCTTGCTCGAACTCTCATCGCCGAGCGCGCCCGGCAAAAGCCTGACTATCCCGTCGATTACCACCATGGCGGGCAGTTCCCCTCCGGTCAACACGAAATCCCCTATGGATATCTCGTCATCCACGAGGTGCTTCGCCACTCTTTCGTCTATGCCTTCGTAGTGGCCGCACAAGAGCACCATATGCTCATATTTCGATAACTTCCCGGCAAGCGCCTGGTCGAATTTTCTTCCCCTGGGGCTCAAGAGCACTATCCTTGTTTTGAGCCGCATATCTTTGGTCTTTTTTCTGATGTAGTTGACCGCCTCGAAAAACGGCCCGGCGCTCATTACCATTCCTGGGCCGCCGCCAAAAGGCTTATCGTCCACCTTCCTGTGTTTATCTTTTGAAAAAAGCCTCAGGTCTATTACGTTGATCTCAACGACCTCTTTTTCGCGGGCCCTTTTTATTATGGATTCCCCCAACACCGCGTCGAACATCTTTGGGAATATAGTAAGAACATCTATGCGCATAGCGATCCCAGTCTGTTCGCAGGAACTATATTACACCCTGTTTTTTGAATAGGCTCTTTATTATCTCGGTCGGGGTAGCGCCCTTGGATAACCAGTATTTCGCCCTCTCCTTATCAATGCTTATGAAGGTGGGTTTTTTGGACGGGTCATAATAGCCTAATTCCTCTATAGTTTTCCCATCCCTCGAACGCCTTATATCGCATACGACTATCCTGCGATGCGGTTTTTTCTTAGCCCCTAATCTTTTCAATCTGATCCTGACTGCCATTCAATCCTCCTTTAACGTTAATCTTCTTTTTCTCTTTTAATCTTTACCCCTAATTTCCCTAATTTTTCTTCTATATTATGGTACCCCCTGTCCAGGTGATATATCCTGGATATCTCTGTCTTGCCTTTAGCCACAAGCCCTGCCAGGACCAGGCCCGCGCTCGCCCTTAGATCCGAAGCCATTACAGGCGCGGCGCTCAGCTTGGGCACGCCTTTTACTATCGCGCTGGAGCCTTCCAATATTATCTGCGCGCCCATCCTGGCAAGTTCGCTTATATGCATGAATCTTTCCGGATATATTTTCTCGGTTATCACGCTTATGCCTTTGGTCATGCACATGAGAGCCATCATCTGCGCCTGCATGTCGGTAGGGAACCCCGGATAAGGCAGCGTCGTGACATCCACGGGTTTTATAGAGCCTGTTTTCACGACCCTCAGCCCTTCTTTTGTATGGGTGATCTTGACCCCCACGTCCTTTAATTTATCTATGACGGCGCCGAGGTGCTCTATGTTGGCGCCTTTTATGACAACATCCCCTCCGGTAATCGCCGACGCTATCATGAAAGTGCCCGCCTCTATCCTGTCGTTTATCACCGAATATTCTGTTCCGTGCAGGGACTTCACTCCTTCTATTTCCAATATCGGCGTCCTCTGGCCTTTTATCTTCGCCCCCATCTTGACCAGAAAATCCGCCAGGTCGCAAACCTCGGGTTCGCAAGCGGCGTTCTCGATCACGGTCTTTCCCTTAGCCAGCGTCGCGGCCATCATGACATTCGCCGTAGCCAGTACGCTCGAGCCGAATTTCCCTCCCAGGTAAACCCGGCCGCCGGTAAGGTTTTTAGCCTCCGCTATTATATAACCATGCTCCACTTTTAAATCCGCGCCCAGCGCCTTAAGCCCTTTCACGTGCAGGTCGATAGGCCTCGGGCCTATTACGCAGCCTCCGGGCATCGATACCTCGGCGTGTTTAAGTTTCGCGAGCAAAGGCCCCAGCACGCACACGGATGCCCTCATCGTGCTGACAAGTTTATACGGCGCGACGCAATTACTGTATCCGTTCGGATGTATAATAACCACGCCGTCTTCCATGTCCGCCCTGACACCCATATTCCTGAGTATCCTGAGCATCGTATATACGTCCCGCAAAGGCGGCACGTTTTTTATAACGCACTTTTCATCCGTCAAAAGGGTTGCCGCGAGAATAGGGAGCGCCGCGTTTTTCGCGCCGCTTATTTCCACGGTACCTTTCAGCCTTACGCCTCCCTCTACGATAAATTTATCCACATTACCCTTTCTATGCCTGAAAAATCCTTGATTATCTTATATATCCCAAATATGTTATATTGAGAAAAAATGTCTTCCACCGCCCGGGCCTGGCCAAAACCTATCTCCACAAGAATGGCTCCGGATCCTTTCAAATATTTCCGCGATTCTTTAGCTATAATCCTGTAAAAATCCAGGCCGTCTTTACCGCCGTTCAAAGCCGCGCAAGGCTCTCTCTGGACCTCTTTTTGCAAAGATGGGATTTCAGCCTCTCTTATGTACGGCGGATTGCAGACTATTATATCAAATTTCGGATTTTTCGCAAACATTAAAGCGTTAAAAATATCCCCTTTATAAAAGCTTATCCTGTCTTTTACATTATGCCGTTCCGCGTTCCTTTCAGCTACTTTCAAAGCCGCGCCGGATATGTCGGTTGCCGCTATCTCCGCGTCCGGTACCAGCCTGGCCAAACTCACGGCAATATTGCCGCTGCCGGTACACAAATCCAATATGCGGGGGGCGGCCTGAAATCTCCCCTTGCAGTTATAAATCTCGTCCACCAATATCTCTGTTTCAGGCCGCGGGATCAGGGTATCTTTCGTTACGATAAAATCCATTCCCCTGAATTCCGCGTGCCCAGTAATGTATTGCACAGGCTCGCCCCCAAGACGGCGGCTGATAAGGGAATCATATAATCCCTCTATTGTCCTGTCCACTTTAAGATCCCTTATATATAAATCTGCTTTTGCGCAGCCGAAGAGATATTCCAGGAGCATCTCCGCCTCTACCCTGGAAACGGCTTTTGAATATTTATTAATCAGGTAAAATATGTCTTTTTTTCTTTCTAGCGTCTTTAACGTCATGCGTCAATCCCTGTTTAAACTCAATTTTAATTTTCTTTCCGCGTCCGCGAGCGCGCCGATAATCTTGTCCATCTCACCTTCCATTACATTGGGAAGGTCGTGTATCGTAAATCCTATCCTGTGGTCGGTGACGCGCCTGTCCGGAAAATTATAGGTTCTGATCTTTTCGCTCCTGTCGCCCGTACCCACCTGGATCTTTCTCTCTTTCGCTATCTTTTCTTCCTGCTCCCTCCTGGTATAATCAAGAAGTCTCGCCCTCAATACCCTCATCGCCTTTTCTTTATTTTTTATCTG
Source organism: Candidatus Omnitrophota bacterium (assembly GCA_041653835.1). Lineage (GTDB taxonomy): Bacteria > Omnitrophota > Gorgyraeia > Gorgyraeales > Gorgyraeaceae > UBA10183. The sequence continues at coordinate 5,607 of JBAZEP010000046.1, read as the reverse complement.
TGACCTTTCATCCTGGCATATTACCACCATTCCCGAGGGAAGATGTGTAATGCGCACCGCTGACTCGATCTTATTGACGCCCTGCCCGCCGGCGCCGGATGCCCTGAACACATCTATCTTTAAATCCTGGGGATTGATCTGGACATCCACATCCTCGGCTTCGGCAAGGACAGCCACGGTTACCGCCGAGGTATGTATCCTGCCGGACGCCTCGGTTGCCGGGACCCTCTGTACCCTGTGCGTGCCTTTTTCGTACTTTAGTTTCCTGTAAACACCCCTGCCCTTTACGGCGAAGATCACTTCCTTGAACCCTCCCGCCTCGGCGGTATGGCTGTCCATTATCTCCACCTTCCAGCCATTTTTAGCGGCGTATTTCGAGTACATCCTGAAGAGGTCTCCCGCGAAGAGGGACGCCTCTGCCCCGCCCGTGCCTGCCCGGATCTCCATGATAACATCCCTGTCGGCGTCCGGGTCATCCTCGATCATCATCTCTTCCAGTTCCAGGCGGACATGCTCCTTCTTTTTCTCCAACTCCTCAGCTTCTTTTTTTGCCATCTCCACTATGTCCTTATTGTCCTCTTTCTCGGAAAGATGCCTGGCCTCGCCTATCTCTGACACGATCTTTTTATATTCATTGTACTTTTTGACGATGTTTTCGAGCGACGACAGTTCCCTGGCTAGTTTCTGATATCTATCTATATCGGATATGACATCATGATCCGCCATCAGCGCATGCAGTTCATCGTAACGTTTTAACAGAGAATCCAGTTTTTCGAACATAGAAAGTCTTATTTCTTTTTATACTTTTTCAAGAATTTCTCCACCCTGCCCGCGGAATCCACAAACTTCTGCTTGCCCGTGAAAAACGGATGGCACTTTGAGCATATTTCCACGCGCAGGTTCTGTTTGGTAGAACGGGTGTGTATGACCTCGCCGCACGCGCATGTGATGGTCGCGTCCTTGTACTCGGGATGAATTTTTTCCTTCATGTTCTCCTCCTTATTTGTTCATGCTTTCCAAGAAATCTTCGTTTGTCTTGGTCTTTGAGATCTTTTCTATCAATAATTCCATCGCTTCTACGCTGTTCAATTCATTCAGGACTTTCCTCAAGAGCCATATCCTCTGGAGTTCTTTCTGTTCCACGAGCAGTTCCTCTTTCCTCGTGTTGGACCTCTTGATGTCTATAGCGGGATAAACCCTTCTCTGGAACAACGTCCTGTCAAGCTGTAATTCCATATTGCCCGTGCCTTTGAATTCTTCGAAAATTACCTCATCCATCCTCGACCCGGTATCCACAAGGGCAGTAGCGATGACGGTTATGCTCCCGCCCTCTTCTATATTCCTCGCGGCGCCGAAGAACCTTTTCGGTTTATGCAGCGCGTTCGAATCTACGCCTCCGGAAAGTATCTTCCCCGAATGAGGCACTACGGTATTGTACGCCCTTGCCAGCCTTGTGATGCTGTCCAAAAGTATAACCACGTCTTTTTTATGCTCCACAAGCCTCTTCGCTTTTTCCAACACCATCTCCGCGACCTGGACATGCCGCTCCGCGGGTTCGTCAAAGGTGGAGCTTATGACCTCACCTTTTACCGACCGCTGCATATCCGTGACTTCCTCAGGCCTCTCATCTATCAGGAGCACCATTATAATGGTCTCGGGGAAATTCGTAGCTATGCTGTTGGCTATCTTCTGCATTATTATGGTCTTGCCGCTGTATGGGGGCGCGACTATCATTCCCCTCTGGCCTTTGCCTATAGGCGTCAATAAATCCATTATGCGCATAGACACATCCCCGTTTTTCGTCTCGAGCTTATACCTCGTATTGGGGTATATAGGGGTAAGGTTGTCGAAAAGCACCTTGTCCTTCGCCGCCTCCGGGCTCTCGAAATTGACAGCCTCCACCTTCAATAACGCGAAATATCTTTCGCCTTCTTTGGGAGGCCTTATCTGCCCGCTTACAGTATCGCCTGTACGCAGGTCGAATTTCCTTATCTGCGAAGGCGATATGTATATATCGTCCGGGCACGGCAGATAATTATAGTTGGGCGAACGCAGGAAACCGAAACCATCCGGTAATATCTCGAGCACGCCCTCGCCGAATATAAGCCCGTCTTTCTCGGTCTGCGCCTGAAGGACTTTGAATATCATGTCCTGTTTTTTCAATCCGCTCACGCCGTTTATATTCATGTCGTGCGCGAGCTTGTTCAATTCTGATATCTTCATGGATTTCAATTTCTCGATATCGAGTTTTTCTTTCACTTCCATTTTCCACCTCTCAATTTTTTCCGGATATCCCTGACCCGGCGCAATGTTTGTATTTTCGATCCGCTGTTATCTATGATAAAATCGGCGAATGCCAGTTTTTTCCTGAAAGGCATCTGCGTCCTTATTCTACTCTCTATGGCGCTCTTGGATAATCCCGTGCCGGCCTTCTTTATCCTCCTGACCTGCTCTTTTTTCTTATTCGCCACTACTACTATAATGTCCATATCTTTATAAAAAGCCGTTTCCAAAAGAAGCGCCGCGTCTACAATAACATCTTTTTTACCCGCGGATCTTATCGCGGCCTTTATCTCCTTTATGATCTCGGGATGAACAAGGTTATCAAGGAGCCTAAGCCTGGATTTTTTCCTAAAAACCTCTCCTCCCAGTTTTTTCCTGTCTATCCGGCCGTCCTTATCCAATATGCCTTTTCCGAAATGCCTGACTATCTTTTTATAACACTTTTTCCCGGGCGTGATAAGCGAATGATAAACTTTATCCGCGTCGACCATAAGGCCGCCGGACCCCGCGAACATTTTCGCTACCGTTGTCTTACCGCTCCCGAAACTTCCCGTGATGCCGATTATCATTCCATCTCCAGCCAGTTTTTCCCGTACTGCACGCTCACTTTTACAGGCACCGATAATTTGACAGCGCCTTCCATCTCTTCCGTTACCAGTTTCTTCATGGCATCCAGCTCGTCCCGGGGAACCTCAAAAACAAGCTCGTCATGCACCTGCAGGGTCATGAGCGATTTAAATCCCTTACTGTCCATCTCCCTGTGTATGTTTATCATGGCTATTTTTATAAGGTCTGCCGCTGAACCCTGGACAGGCGTGTTTATCGCGATCCTCTCCGCCTGCTGCTGCTCCCTCATCCCCCCTGTTTTTATTTCCGGGATATACCTCCGTCTGTTAAAAAGGGTCGTGACATATCCGGTACTCCTGGCCTCTTCTATTTTGTCTTCCATGTAAACCTTCACGGCAGGATATCTTTCGAAATACGAATCAATGAACTGCTGCGCGCCGGCAGGGTCTATCCCAAGGCCTTTGCCCAGCCCGAAAGCGCTTATGCCGTATATTATACCGAAATTCACGGTCTTCGCGTTTGCCCTCATCCCGGGAGTGATATCTTTTTCTCCCACGCCGAAGATCAGGGAAGCCGTATGGGTATGCACATCCCTGTTGTTTTCGAACGCCGCTCTGAGTTCCGGGTCCTTGGACAGATGCGCCAATATCCTGAGCTCTATCTGCGAGTAATCCGCGGACATTATAAAGTTATTCTTCTCTCCTATGAACGCTTTTCTTATTTTCCTGCCTTCCTCGGTCTTTACCGGTATATTCTGGATATTGGGATTGGAGGATGATAACCTCCCGGTAGCGGCAACAGCCTGGTTAAAAGAAGTATGAAGCCTCCCTGTTTTTTTATTGATCAGTTCGGGCAGGGCATCGACATAGGTGGATTTAAGCTTTGACAATTCCCTGTATCTCAATAGCTCTTTGGGTAAAGGGTGCAGGGAAGAAAGCCTCTCGAGAACCTCCACATCCGTAGACGCGCCGGTCTTGGTCTTTTTTATAACAGGCAGTCCTAATTTTTCGAACAGTATGACGCTGAGCTGTTTCGGAGAATTGATGTTGAACTCCCCGTCCGCTATGCGGTATATGCCTTTTATCAGCGAGGAAAGCTCGTTCTCCATAGAGGATGAGAGTTCTTTCAGAAAATCTACGTCTATCTTTATCCCGTTCTTTTCCATATCGCACAGGACATCCACAAGCGGCAGTTCTATATCATTGAAAAGCGGGTCGAGTTCTTTCTTCAATATCTCCTTCTCGAATAAATTTTTAAGCCGCATAGTGACATCACTGTCTTCACATGAATACATGGATACCTTTTCGATATCCGCCATATCCATCGTTATCCTGTTCCTGCCCGTGCCCAGAAGTTCATCTATGGAGGTCATCTTGTGGTCAAGATATTCAAAAGCGAGGTCATCCAGGCCGTGGCTCATCCTGGAAGGATTCAGGAGATATGACGCTATCATCGTATCATAAACCATACCCTTAAGCTCTATGCCATGGTTCAACAGCACCAGTTTGTCATATTTGATATTTTGGCCTATTTTTTTTATTTTTTCGTCTTCCAGCGCAGATCTTAATACCCCGAGCGCTGTTTCCATTTTTATGCCCTTGGGGCCCAGCGCCGCGTAATACGCCTCTCCTTCTTTCCAGCAAAAAGATATGCCTACCAGTTTCGCTTCCATAGGCCGTTCGCTGGTGGTTTCGGTATCCAGGACAAATTCCTCTTTTGTTTTAAGCTCCTGGACCAGCTTATTAAGATCTTCAACAGTGCGGATCGTTTTATAGTCCGCCTTTTTATGTATCTCGGAATTATTTGACGCGATTTCCCTGGCGAATGCTTTGAATTCCAGCTCCTTGAATATCTCAAGCAGTTTCTCGGAATCAGGGGCTTTTACGCGTAGATCATCGGCATTTATCTCTATAGGCACGTCCTTGTCCACCGTAGCCAATTCCCTGGACATCCTGGCGCTCTCTTCCTGTTCGAACAGCATTTTTTTTCTCGGCTCGCTCTTTACCTTATCTATATTCTTATAAAGGCTGTCCAGCCCGCCGAACTCCCTTATGAGCTCTATGGCTGTTTTTTCCCCTATGCCGCGCACGCCCGGGATATTGTCGGTAGGGTCTCCCGCGAGAGCGATAAAATCTACTATATTTTCCGGGCTGAGGCCCGAGAATTTTTCCTTTACGGTCTCGATATCGTAGATCATATCGTCCTTGCGCGTGCTGTAAACCTTTATATTCTTATCCACTATCTGCAGCATGTCTTTATCACCCGTGACAATGTACACCTCTATACCATGACTGGACATCTTTTTGGCAATGGTGGCGAGGATGTCGTCCGCTTCGAATCCCTGTTTTTCAAAAATAGGTATATTATACGCGGATACCGTTTCCTTTATCAAACCCATCTGGCTTACGAGGTCATCCGGCATGGGTTTCCTGTGGCTCTTGTAATCTTCAAATTGTTCATGCCTGAAGGTAGGCCCTTTCAGATCGAACGCCACTCCGATATAGGCGGGTTTTTCTTTTTCCAATAATTTTTTAAGCATCAGGATAAAACCGTAGACCGCGTTCGTGGGCATGCCTTTTGAATTCCTGAGCTCTCTTATGGCATAAAAAGCTCTATAACAGTAGGAATTCCCATCAATCAAAAAAAGTTTTTCTTTTTTACTCATTCATTATTTATAAGGGATTTCCTAAAATAGGAAGGACGTTTCTCTGCATAGAACAGGGCGAAGCGAGGCTATTCCGGTAAAATGCTCAATAT
>JBAZEP010000045.1:0-12085 GCA_041653835.1 Candidatus Omnitrophota bacterium | reverse complement strand
TTACATAACTCGGAATCGTTGCACGCGTTCGCTGACAACGAGGTCGTACTTCCCATAGACGTCATCGAGGAACTGGATATATTCAAGAAAGACAGCGATGAGAAGGGCCGTAACGCAAGGGCGGCCATACGCATGCTGGATGACCTGAGGGAGCACGGCAAGCTTGGCGAAGGCGTGCCTCTCGAGAACGGCGGGCTTCTGCGTATCATCATGCGGGTCGATACAAAGAGCATCCTCAGTGTTTCCCCCAACGAAAGGGATAATAGGATTTTAATGGTGGCTTATGACCTTCAGCAGAAAGGCAACCAGGTTATATTTGTCTCCAAAGATATAAACGCCAGAGTAAAGGCGGACGCGCTGGGCGTAAAAGCGGTTGATTTCGAAAAGCAGAAAGTAGACATAGAAAGTCTCTACAGCGGATGGAAAGAAATAGCGTTGAGCTCGAAAGAGATAGATAATTTTTATGAGAAAAAATTCCTCGGACTGAAACAGAACAGCATGTTCCCGAATCAGTATATATTGCTTAAAGATTCTTCCGCGGACAAGCATACCGCTCTCGGCAGGTATGACGCGAAACAAAAGGGCATTGTGCCCCTGAAAACAGACCTGGGCGATGTCTGGGGCATAAAACCTAGGAATAAAGAGCAAGCCATAGCCTTTGACCTGCTTCTGGATGACAATATAAAGCTTGTGACGCTCGTTGGTTCAGCGGGCACTGGAAAGACGCTCCTTGCCCTGGCAGCGGGGCTGAAAAAGACAGTGGATGAGCATGGTTATAAGAGGATGCTTGTTTCGAGGCCTGTGATACCCATGGGCAAGGATATAGGGTATCTCCCGGGCACAAAGGAAGAAAAGCTGGTCAACTGGATGCAGCCAATATTCGACAATCTCGAATACATCCTTACTATAAGAAAAAGAAAAGAACATGTCGATGATCTGATAGACTGCGATCTGCTGCAACTGGAGGCGCTCACTTATATGAGAGGGAGAAGCATCCCGAACCAATTCATAATAATAGACGAGGCCCAGAATCTTACGCCCCATGAAATAAAAACAGTTGTAAGCCGCGCAGGGAACAACACAAAGATGGTCCTTACCGGGGATCCTTACCAGATAGATAATCCATACCTCGATTCGTCTTCCAACGGGCTCAGCTACGCGGTCGAGCGCATGAAAGGCCAGGAAATGTTTGGACATGTGACGCTTACTAAGAACGAACGTTCCGGCCTCGCGTCACTTGCCGCGGAACTTCTGTAAATCCGCGCCCTTCCCCTTGCTTTTTAAAAATTTTGTGGCATACTTATTACCAGAGACAACTGAATAGCAATACGACAAAGGCAAACCGTTCGAAAGGGCGGCTCGCAAAGTCACAGGCCTAAAGCTCAAAAAGGGCAACGGCAGCTGGATTACCGAAACCTAAAAACCTATTCCGCCAAAAGGCCGAATAGGTTTTTTATTTGGGGTCTCCAAGATGAAGAAAGCCGCAGTTATACTGATAGTTTTTATGACTGTGGCTTTTTCTTTAAAGGAGGCCGGCACCAGCGCCGTTATTATTAAAGGTGAGGCGTCCTGGTATTCGCAGAACGACCCGGGGATCCTCTTGACAACAGCCAATATGGAAAGGTTCGACGATTCCCAGCTTACATGCGCCATGTGGGATATGCCGTTCAATACCATGCTAAAGGTCACTAATACGGAGAACGGTAAATCCGTAATAGTGAGGGTCAATGACAGGGGGCCTGCCAAAAGGCTTAATAGGGCCATAGACCTTACGAAAAAGGCGTTTTCGCACATAGCGGACCTGGATAAGGGCCTCGTGGAAGTTTCCGTGGAAATAATATGATTTAAATATGTTATCCAAGGCCTTGTTTGTAGTATAATTAACCCGATGGCAAACGAGGCCGTTATTATTTCCAGGTTCGAATCGTTCGATATTTATGCCGTAGCCGCCGCCGGGTTATTGGACGGCATAAATCCCTGCGCTTTTACCACGATAGTGTTTTTCATATCTTTTCTTGCCCTTGCCGGATACGGGAAACGCGAGATGGCCGCCGCGGGCGTTTCTTTTACCCTGGCAGTATTCGTCGCATACATTCTTATAGGTATCGGGATATTTAAATTTCTGAGGCTTGCGGGCGCCTTTGCTTATGCGGCTGCCGCGCTTAATGTCCTGATAGGGTGTTTCGCGCTTTTTCTGGGCATATTGAACATAGCGGATTATTTAAGGTACAGGAAAACAAAAGATGCGGGCGCGAGCCTGCTTCGACTGCCGCAGGCAGTAAAAAACAGGATACATCTTGCTATCGGCTCTGATCTCAGGCAGGACAGGGAAGCAGGCAGGAAACCTGTCTTTAAAATAGCGCGGGCCGCTTTCGGGGCAGGCTTTGTGGTTTCTATCCTGGAATCCGTCTGCACAGGCCAGGTGTACCTTCCCACGATAGCGTATGTCTTAAAAATACCGGACAGACATATATCCGCCGCCATATATTTAGTGCTTTATAACCTGGCTTTTATAATCCCGCTTGCCCTGGTTTTTATAATGTCTTTCCTGGGCGTGAGTTCGGGCGCTTTCTCTAAGATCTCACAGAGGCATTTCGGCATTGTCAAATTGGCGACCGCGGCATTATTTTTCGCGTTCGCGGCAATTCTTTTCATGACATAAAGCAGAAATATATTTGACGGAAGCGCTGTTTTGGAATAAACTTATCCTGATATGAAGAAGAACCTGATTATCCTTATTTTTTTTATAATGGCGGCAACGGCCGGGTGCGCGACGCATGAGTATAATACCGCTACCGGAAAGGAAGATATTATTTTTGTGGACACCCAGAAGGAAGTCAATATGGGTAAAAGCATAGCCGAGAGCATAGAGAAGAGCAAAGAGATAAAGCTTGATCCCGACCCCCTTATGACGGAGCGTGTTGACGGGGTTGGACAGAGGATAGCGGCTGTCAGCGACAGGAAAGAGGTCAGGTATTTTTTCAGGGTCATAGATAAGGACGATATAAACGCGTTCGCGCTCCCGGGCGGGTATGTGTTCGTATTCAAAGGCCTTGTGGACAAGGTTTCCAGCGACGACGAACTTGCCGCTGTCATAGCGCATGAAATAGCCCATGTAGCGGCAAGGCATTCTATAAAGAGGTTGCAGGGCGGAGTAGGTTACAGCATATTACAGATATTAATGGTTGTTTCCGGGGCCAGGAACGCGGATGCGGGCCGCATAGACGCCGCCTTAGGACAGCTGATTATGTCTTATTCAAGGGAAGACGAAGCGCTGGCGGATAAGCTGGCGGTTAAATACCTGAGGGAAGCGGGTTATGACCCATGGGCGGTAATAAGCCTTCTCAAAAAACTTCAGGAGGCGGATAAAACAGCGCCTATAAGGCCGTATACCAGCTACCGTTCCCACCCTTACGTGGCGGACCGGATACGCATGGTAAAACAGGAACTTGCCGCGGGAGAGGTGGATTTCAGCGATTATATGAACAAACCTGTGGAGTAACAAAAAGGAGGAAGGATGCCTATAAAAATGGATGATTTTACCGCGCAGGATCCATGGCGCATATTCAGGATCATGTCGGAATTCGTGGAGGGCTTTGAAGAGCTTGCCCAGGTAGGCCCCGCGGTTACCATATTCGGTTCTGCCCGGACGAAACCCGGAGACAAATATTATAGATCAGCCGAGGACAGCGCGTTTTTGCTTGCCGGGGAAGGCTACGCTATAATTACGGGTGCCGGCCCAGGCATAATGGAGGCCGCCAACAAAGGCGCTAAAAAAGCGGGCGCTGTTTCCGTAGGCCTTAATATACAGGTGCCGGTGGCACAGAAACCGAACAGGTTTATCACGAAACTCCTGGAGTTCAGATATTTTTTCTGCAGGAAAGTGATGTTTCTTAAATACGCCAAGGCATTCGTGGTATTCCCCGGAGGTTTCGGCACCATGGACGAATTTTTTGAGATCATAACCCTTATACAGACCGGCAGGATAGACAGGTTCCCGGTGGTGCTGGTAGGGAGAGGGTATTGGAAAGGCCTGATGGACTGGATAAAGAAATCCATGCTCAGCGAAAAGCGCGTATCAAAAGCCGATATGGAGATATTCTCTATAGTGGATAGCCCCGAAGAGGTTTCAGAGGTCATAAGAAATTTCTATTCTGAATAAAAATTTGCTGAAAGGTAATATTTTCAATGATAGGTAACATTTTTACTACGCCCTTCCGGCCTTGCTCGCTCAGGTGAAAATTTGCCCTGCGAGCCGCCTTTTATTCCGCGTTTTGGCGGGGCTCAAAAAACTTACCCGGCACAAACAGGGTGCCGGGTTCGGACAGTTTTGAGCCTTTTGGTCTCCTAAAAGGTGACATATAAACCGCCAAAACGCTCATAAAAGGCTAAATTTTCAATTCGCTCGCAAAGGCCGGAAGAGCGTTTATTAAATAGTTTACTTATCGGCTCCGGCAGGTTTAAGAAAAGCCTCGCTTGATTCGAGCGGGCACAGTGCCATGTCCAGGCAGGTCTGAGGCACATCAGAACGTTTCGGCATCGCTGGTCCTTAGATAAAGCGCGCAAGGAGTTACGGCGAGGTTTTTATACTGTCAAGACTACCTTCAGTATAAAAAACGAGCCGTAAACCGTAGCGCGCGGCGAAATCAGTTCAGTGCCGAACGGCCTGCCTGGACAAGGCGAGGCGGGTTTTTTTTGAAAGCCTGCCGGAGCCGGCAAAGGCGCGATTTATAAAAACTTGTTGAAACATAGCGCGTTTTAGGTATATAATCCATTCATGGCTCACAGGTTCGTCAGCGATTTTAAAGAGGGTGAGATAGTAGAGTCGGTTTATCTTGTAAGGGAGAAGTCTTTCGATATCACTAAAAACGGCAATCCGTACATATCACTCGAACTTTCCGACAGGACAGGCATGGTGGATTGCAGGAAGTGGGACGCGCTGAAATCGGTTTTCGATTCTTTTAGCGCGGACGATTTTGTAAAAATAAAAGGCAGGGTGGAGTTCTACAGGAACTACCCGCAGTTAAAGCTGGATTCCATCGAAAAGGCGGACGAGGCATCCGTCGATATATCGTTTTACGTGCCGGTTTCGGATAAGAACAGGGAGCAGATGTTCAGGGATTTCTTATCCGCGATGGACTCAGTCAAAAATCCTCACCTCAAGGCCTTGGTAAGCGCCATATTTTCGGACAAAGATATATCCGGCAGGTTCAAGACAGCGCCCGCCGCTACGGATTTCCACCATCCTTATCTCGGAGGCCTCCTTGAGCACACGCTTGCCTGCGTTGAGCTTGCGCTAATGGCCGCCTCAAAATATAAGGACATAGATGTGGATTTGCTTTTATGCGGCACCGCGCTGCACGACATAGGTAAGATAGAAGAGCTGGCATACAAGAGGAGTTTTTATTATACCGACAGAGGCAGGCTGTTGGGCCACATAATCCTGGGCGTCAACATAGTAAGCTCCGCGATAGATAATATCCAGGGATTTCCGGAAGAATTAAAGAACCTGATCCTGCATATAATCCTCAGCCACCACGGTGAATATGAATGGGGTTCGCCAAAAAGGCCGATGTGTTTCGAGGCGGTTGTTTTGCATCACATAGATAACCTGGACGCCAAGATAAACGGATTCAGGCATTTTGTCGAAACGTATAATGACCCGGATTCCAGCTGGACAAAACACAGCAAGATGTTCGGGGAGTTTTTGTATAAAAAATCATCCACGCGCGCAGAATAACAAAATCCGGAGGTGAAGCATGAAGAAAAAGAAGATCGGGAAGGCGGCGAAAAAGCCCGCAAGAAAAACAAAGAAAAAAGCCGTTGCCGGAAAGCCGGCTGTTAAGGCAAAAAAGAAAAAAGCAGCGTCTCCGAAGAAGAAATCCAAGGCGAAAACCTCGTCTATACCCGCCGGCGCGTCCCTGGAAGAGGCCGGTATAATAACGCATTATTTCCCGAAAGTGGACGCGGCAGTGGTAAAGCTTACCAAAAGCGGCCTTTCCGTGGGAGACAACATTGTCATAAAAGGCCATACGTCCGATTTCAAGGAAAAGGTCGATTCTATCCAGCTTGACCATGTAGTGATACAGGACGCGAAAAAGGGGATGGAGATAGGACTGAAAGTAAAATCAAAAGTCAGGGAACATGACGTGGTATATAAGATAATCGTTTGATCGAAGGGTTGAATTCTTCGGGGAATGTGGTATACTGTTAATGGAGCCGATAAAGTTACCAAGAAAGATGCCTGATATAAGGCTAAGCCGGATCGCGCTAAGCGACCAATCTTTATCGGCTCCTTTTTTTTAATTATCTATGTATGAATAACGCGGACAATAAAAATGTAATAGGGCTCGCGCTGGGTTCCGGCGCGGCTTTCGGGCTCGCCCACATAGGTGTCCTGCGCGTGCTGGAAAAAGAAAAAATACCGATAGGCATACTTTCGGGTTCGAGCATGGGCGCCCTTATGGCAGCGATGTGGGGCATAGGCCTCAACGCAGACGAAATAGAGAATATCTCAGGCAGGCTCAAGAAAAAACTTAACATCATGCGTCTCCTTGATTTTACTTTCCCTATATCCGGGATACTCGCCGGCAGGAGATTAAAAAGATTTTTAAGGGCTATACTGGGCGACAGGACATTCGAGGATTTGAGGGTGCCGGTCAAGATAATAGTCTATGACCTGGCGAACAGGGAGACCGTTGCCGTGGATACGGGCAGGCTTTTAGACGCGGTCTATAAAAGCATAGCTGTGCCGGGCATCTTTCAGCCTGTAATGGAAGACGGGAGGATGTTCGTGGATGGAGGCGTGCTTGACCCCGTGCCCGTGGATGTACTTTTTAAAAACGGGGCGACAAAAGTGATAGCGGTAAATGTCCTGCCCGGCCCGAGGAATATATGCGAGAGGAACATGGCCTTAAAGGAAAACGAGAAAGAAGAAGAAAATATAATGAGGCACGGGTCGCTGGATGAAAAAATATGCGTATGGATGACGAGGTTTTTCAGGAAAATATTTACCCCTAACATATTCGACGTAATAATGACCAGCATGCAGGCGATGGAATACAGTATAGCGGAAATAAACTGCTGCAGGGCGGATATAAGCCTTCATCCCGTGCTGAGCGATGCCGCTTCAACTGATTTTCATCTGGTAAAAAGATTTGTAAAGACAGGCGAGGAAGAGGCGCTCAGGCATATCGACAAGATCAGGGCATTGAATGTATAAGGAATATGTATGGAGAAGCAAGTAATTAAGGTATTGATAATCGATTTTTCCGGGAGTAATATTTCCAGGATAAAGAACGCGCTCTCGAAAATACCGGATGTGTCCTACGATATATCCTGGCCGCAGGTAGGGGAGAATGTGCTTGCCAGCGCGGAAGAAGGTAAATTCGACGTCATCCTCCTTTCGTACGACCTCAGCGGCTTGAACGGCCTTGAGGTACTCTCGGATCTCCAATATAAAGAACTGTCCGGGCCGGTTATTATGCTGGCGGACGCGGGGGATAAGGAATTCGCGGCGCAGGCTATCAGGGACGGCGCGTACGATTACGTGATAAGGGAAAAAGGGTTCGAAGGCGGGCTCCCGGTTATCATATATAACGCGATTACCGCGTTCCGCGCTGTCAAAGAAAGGGAACGTCTCCAGAAAGAAATAGCCGCCAAGAAAGCCGAGCTTGAAGCGGCAAATAAAAAATTACAGCAGATCGATAAAATAAAATCGGACTTTGTGGCTAATGTGGCGCATGAATTCAGGACACCCCTTACTATCATAAAAGGCAATGTGGATATCGTGAACAAGGGCGGGCTCGGGCCTGTCACGCCCGGCCAAAAAGAAATGCTCGACGGGGCTGTAAACGTGGCGAACAGGCTCTCCAGGCTCGTAAACGACCTCCTGGACATATCCAAGATCGAATCCGGAAAAATGGAATTGAAAAAAGAGCCTGTCTACATGAATAAAATAATAGAGGAAAATTTAGCGGTTTTTGATAAAATAATAAAAGATAAAAAACAGTCGGTGCGCAAAGAACTTGCCGCGGATGTGCCCGCGGTCAGCGCGGACAGGGACAAGGTTACGCAGGTATTCATAAATCTCCTGTCGAACGCGATAAAATATACGCCTGAATCCAGGGAGATCTCGGTAAAGAGCGTTAACCTGGACAGGGAAATAATGATAGAGGTGTGCGATGCCGGCGAAGGCATCGCGCCGGAAAATCTGGAAAAGATATTCGATAAGTTCACGCGCGTCACCGCAGAAAAAAAAGAGGGGACAGGGCTGGGGCTTCCGATAGCGAGGGACATAGTCAATTTGCATAACGGCAGGATGTGGGTAAAGAGCGAGATAGGAAAGGGAAGCCAGTTCTATTTTACATTGCCGAAATAGAGGTGCTCGATATGTTTTTAGACAGGATGAAAGAAGACGTAATGTCAGCGATACAAAAAGACCCGGCCGCTAAAAGCGCGCTGGAGGTTGTTTTTTGCTATCCGGGCATCCACGCGCTCTGGTTTTACAGGGCGGCGCATTTTTTATACAATAAAAGGATGTACACGGCCGCGAGAATGATCTCTCATTTCGCCAGATTCATTACAGGCGTGGAGATACATCCCGGCGCCAGGATAGGGAGGCGCGTGTTTATAGACCATGGCATGGGTGTTGTTATAGGGGAGACTTCGGAAATAGGAGAAGACTCCCTTATCTATAAGGGCGTTGTGCTGGGAGGCACAACTCTTGAAAAAGGCAAACGCCACCCCACGCTGGGCAAGAACGTCGTAGTGGGGTCAAATGCCTGCGTACTGGGCCCTGTAATAATAGGCGACGGGGCAAGGATAGGTTCGGGCTCGGTTGTCATAAAGGACGTACCCGCCGGCGCGACCGTAGTAGGCGTGCCCGGCAAGATAGTCGAAAAAAAGACCGTGGACCGGCTTGAACTGGATTTTGAGCACGGGAACCTGCCTGATCCAGTGGCGGATGTCGTGAAGATAATGCTCAAGATGCAGCATGAATTGGAGCAGAGGCTGGTAGCGCTTGAAAAAGACCATAATATAAAAGCCAGGGGCATATTCCATGATTACGAAGAAAAGGCCGCGGAAGAACTCCCCGACGATAAATAATAGCCGCCTGATATTGACAAAGAAGAAATCGTGGTGTATAATTAAGCAAAATTAACTAGTGGAAGGAGGGTAGTAAAAGTGCCGAAAGGAAAAGTGAAGTGGTTCAGCAATCAGAAAGGCTATGGCTTCATCACTCCTGAAAATGGCAAAGATGTGTTTGTGCATCATACTGCCATACAAGGGGAAGGTTACAAGACCCTGCAGGAAGGTCAGGAAGTGGAATTTGAGATCGTCCAGGGACCAAAAGGAGAACAAGCAGCCAACGTTATTAAATTGTCATAGTTGCCCCGCCCTTTCTGCCGCAAAATAATATTTAAAGTAGAAAGGGCGGGGTTTTTTAATGCGCGCATCAGTTACGCCGTCGTAAGGCGACGTAACTGATAAGCGCGAATTAATCCCGAGCGGCCCTTATCTTCCGGATATCGCCGCGAGGGATATCAACAATCTATGAAAGATTTTATAAGAGTCTGGACCGAAATGGATATCGATGATATCGGAAAACACCTGCTTATAGCGGGCGAATCCACGGGCGACTGCTCCAACTGCAGGGAACTAGGGATCAATTATTCCACCGCGACGATCTGCCCAAAGTGCAATAATTATTTCAAATATATAGCCTCCAGGACGCGCGAAATAAAAAAGATAAAAGCCAGGAGGCCCGACCTTGTTTTTATAGACCTCGAGGATTATAAAAAAGCAACAGGCAAAATAAAGGCGAAGAATTTATTTTTTTAGCCAGGCTGGATTTTCAGAAAGCGTACTTTATAATAGCCCACAATACACCCAGAGAGTAAATTCTTTTGAACTTTTTCCCTTCCTTGAATGTCCTTGCTTTATAGGGGATGGCTACCTCCTTTATTTTAAATCCGGACTTGGTTATCTTGGCGGTCAATTCAGGCTCTATGTCGAACCTCCTTGATTCAATCACGACCCCCTTTAAAACATCTTTTTTGAATACCTTGAGGCATGTCATGCAATCTGTGAGCGATGTCCCGCAAAGCGTATTCGTCAGGAAGTTCCCAAAACGATTCGCCAGAAAATAAGACATTTTCATCCCATGGGGATGGGGGTTTGCCAGGAATCTGGAGCCATATACGACATCCGAATCTTCCCGCGTTATGGGTTTTAACAGCATTGGGTAGAGCGAAGGACTGTATTCCAGGTCAGCGTCCTGGATCATAACGATATCTCCTGTCGCGCGCGCGATCCCTGATATGACAGCGGCGCCCTTGCCTTGATTTTTGGGGTGTTTTATTATCCTTATGCCGGGAATTGCTCCCAATGCTTTGTCGACCGTGCCGTCGGTTGAGCCGTCATCGATCAATATTATCTCCTTATAGGAGATGCCGCAGGCGGTCAAATCCAGCGATCGTATTTCTGCCAGGACATTGGCGATCGTTTTTTCCTCGTTATAAGCGGGAATAAGAATGGAAAGCTTCATGAAGAGAAGTATATCGAAAAACGCGCGATTTTGCAATCTTATTTGATTGACCGGCGAGTAGCCATGATATATAATAACAGCAAATGGCCACTGCCAGAAAAAAAGTTTTATTAGCCGAGCATGAAGCAGGTATTGCCGAGATAATACAGTATCTCCTTAAGGCATGGGATTACGACACCGTTACCGTTGCCAAGGGGTCCGCTGTCCTTGACGCGGTAAGGCGGGAACAGCCGGATATAATCATTATAGACTGGAGCCTGCCTGATATGGACGGCCTTAAAGTGTCCAAGGCCCTTAAAGAGGATTTTCTTACCGCGCACATCCCCGTAATAGTCCTCATAGACAAGAAACAGATAAGGAAAAAGATGCTGGAAATAGAGCAGGGAGTGGACGATTACATCGCCAATCCCCCCGACCCGATAGACCTCGAGGTCAGGATGGAACTTGCCCTGCGCAGGACCAGCCATCAGCTTTACGCGAACGCCCTGACCAAACTCCCGGGCAATAAGCAGATAGAGAAGATCATACAATCCAGGATGGACGAGAAAAAGCTTTTCTCGGTCGCTTACTATGACATCGATAATTTCAAGTCATTCAACGATAAATACGGATACATGAAAGGCGACAGCGTAATAAGGCATGTCGCTTATATCATAGCTACCACGGTCAAGAGGTACGGAAACCCCAATGATTTCGTAGGCCATATAGGCGGCGACGATTTCGTGGTTGTCACTACACCGGACAGGGACAGGTTGATAGCGTCCGAATCTATCCTGGCTTTTAACAGGGCTATGCATTTCCATTATTCGAATGAAGACAGGGAGAGGACTTACATAGTTTCGAAAGACAGGCGCGGGAACGTAGTGAATATGCCGCTCATGAGCATATCCATAGCTATAGCCAATAACAAGCTTTTTCCGATAAAAAATATGGTGGAACTTATGGAAATAATCACGGAGATAAAGAGTTATCTAAAAACATTGCCCGGAAGCAATTTCCTGGTAAACCGCAGACAGAACGAAAAAAAAGTGTTTATCGAGGAGCCCTATAATGAGGAAAGCAGGGGCGCGGGAAAAGACGGGAAAAGCAAGCACAAGCCTCTCGGGCAGATATTGCTTGAATCCCAGATAATCACAGCCGAACAGCTTGAGGCCGCGCTTAATAAGCACTGGACTACCGGCCAGAAGATAGGGCAGAGCATCATAAACCTCGGTATGGCCAGCTGCGGTGACATAGCGAGGGCGCTGGAATCCCAGTTTAATGTACCGCATTTCGATATCCAGCGTTTGAGCGAAAACGGGGAATTGAAAGAGATAACAGCCAAGATATCTATTGAGGTAATGAGAAATTACTGCGTCCTGCCTGTCAGGAAAGACAAGAATACGCTTCTCCTGGCCATGGTGGATCCCAAAAATATGGAAGCGCTGGCTAAGGTAAAGAGCCTTACGGGGTGTTCGGTGGCGGTTACGTTTATTCTGGAAAGCGAGTTTAACGAAGCGCTCGAAAGAATGACCTCATCGAAAAGATAGTGCCTTT
>JBAZEP010000044.1:0-13120 GCA_041653835.1 Candidatus Omnitrophota bacterium | reverse complement strand
CAAGAGGTTATGAACTTGAAATCACAATTTGTGATTTCAAGTTGGGGCGGGATGAGGCGCGCCAATCCTTATGCTTTTACCGAACAGGGAGTAGCTATGCTTTCAAGTGTTTTGCGTAGCAAGCGCGCTATTCAGGTTAATATCGGTATCATGAGAGCGTTCGTAAAGCTGAGGCAGATTTTATCTATGAATAAAGATCTTGCATATAAGCTAACAGAACTTGAACATAAAATAGAAAAGCATGACGAAGATATTAAGGCGATATTCGAAGCTATCAGGCGGCTCATGGCGCCTCCGCCAATTAGACCAAAGCCTCAGATAGGTTTTAAGTAGCCGTCCTATTCGGTCGTTCGTAATTCCATTGCTTTATAGGCTGATTTCTGGTATAAATGAGGATGTTTATGAAGAATAGACCCATAGGCATATTTGATTCAGGCGTAGGCGGGTTGACTGTAGTGAAGCAGATATTCAAAAGACTGCCTCATGAGGATATCGTGTATCTGGGAGATACAGCGAGGGTGCCGTACGGTACAAAGTCGCCTGAAACAATCAAGAGATTTTCTATAGAGAACGCGGATTTTCTTTCGAAGTTTAATGTAAAACTTATAGTCGTGGCCTGCAATACAGCCTCAAGCACAAGCATGGAAGAACTGATAGGACATGTGAATGTGCCTGTGGTAGGGGTGATAAAACCAGGCGCGAAAAAAGCGGTTACAGTTACGCGTAATAACAGGATAGGCGTTATAGGCACGCATACTACTATCAAGAGCAGGGCGTATGAGAGGGAAATAAAAAGCATCGCCTCAAAAATAGATGTAATATCAAAGCCATGCCCTTTATTCGTGCCGCTTGTGGAAGAGGGATGGTTGAGAGAAAAAGCCACATTTGCCATAGCTGAAAAATATCTGGCGTCTTTAAGGAGAAAAGGCATTGATACGCTGGTTTTGGGATGTACGCATTACCCGCTTTTAAAACAAGTAATAGGCAAAGTAATGGGTAAAAAGGTAAAAATTATAGATTCGGCAAGTTCTGTGGCGGACGAGGTACACACGATATTAATGAGCATGGGAGAGTTATCCAACGGAAATAAAAAACCGCGGCACAGGTTTTTCGCTACGGACGCTGTAGAGCATTTCGTAAGGATAGGAGAGAAATTTTTGGGAACGAAAATTTACAAGGCTGAAAGGGCAAATTATGTATGAACCACATCCACCTCCGAGGAGTCCTACGGCCACCTCGGAGGTGTCGCAAGGGGGCAAGATATGTATGAGATACTGATAAAAGGCGATTTCTCGAGCGCGCATAACCTGGTAGGATATAAGGGCAAGTGCGAGGACCTGCATGGCCATAGTTGGAAGATAGAAGCGAAGTTTCAAAAAGAAGATCTGAACGATATAGGCATATCAGTGGATTTCACCCTGCTTAAAGCCAAACTAAAAGAGATCCTGAAAAAATTAGACCATACTTATCTTAATAAGCTGGATGTTTTTAAAAAGCAAAACCCTTCGGCGGAGAATATAGCCAGATTTATCTACTTAAAACTAAAGTCCGGCGTAAAAGAAAAAGGCCTTTCCTTGAAATCCGTGTCTGTGTGGGAGTCGGAGACCTCCTGCGCCACATATTACGAATAAAAACCTATGAGAATATTGTATAATCTCGCGTTTATAATATTCGGCATACTCTATCTGCCGTATCTTGTTATTACCGGCCGCTATAAGTACGGCTTAAAGGACAGGTTGGGGTTTCTTCCTGAAAAGATAAAGTCTATCTGCTCTAAAAGTAAAGTCATATGGGTACATGGCGTGAGCGTAGGAGAGATCAAGGCCGCGGGCATACTCGCGCCTCTCCTGAGAAAGGCTTTCCCATCACATACGCTTTTATTTTCAACTGTGACTAACACGGGAAATAAGGTCGCGGCTACAATAGCCGGCGCCGCAGAAGGCGTATTTTACCTTCCGTTCGACATAAGTTTTATAGTCCATAGAGTCGTGAAAATTATCAAGCCGGATATATTTATCAGCATGGAAACAGAACTCTGGCCTAACCTTTTAAGCTCGCTTCATAGGTCAGGCGCGAGGCTTATATTGGCTAACGGAAGGATATCGGACAGGTCTTTTCCAAGGTATAAAAAAGGCAGGGCATTTGCAGAGGATATCCTTAAAAAATTTTCACTTATATTGACACAGTCGGGAAAGGACGCGGCAAGGTTTATTGAGCTGGGAGCGCCCAAAGAAAATGTGCGCGTGACAGGGAACCTGAAATTCGATATACCCGCCCTGGACATTGAAAAGAAGCGAGATGAATTAAGAAGGAAACTGGGTCTTCAGGAAAACGAGATACTTCTTATAGCAGGCAGTACTCATAGAGGAGAAGAGGAGACAATAACAGGTTGTTTCATGGCAATGAAAGGAAAGTATGATAAACTTCGGCTTTTGATCGCGCCAAGGCATATAGAACGAACTACGGAAATAGAGAAGCTTTTATCGAGAAAAGGATTAAAGTCCGAGAAAATCTCTTCATTAGCCCTCGAGCCTCGAGCCTCGAACCTCGAGCCCGTATTTATTTTAGATACTATAGGCGAGCTCAGGGCCATGTATTCCGCCGGAGATATAGTATTTGTGGGAGGGAGCCTGGTTAAAAAAGGCGGACAAAACCCGATAGAGCCGGCTATCCTGGGAAGGCCGGTCATGTTCGGTAAATATACGTTTAATTTTCAGGATGTAGTGAAGCTATTCCGGGAAAACAGCTCCGCCATAGAAGCGAACAATAAAGAAGAGATTTGCGCGGCCTTAAGGATACTTCTGGAAGACCCGGAGCGCAGAAAAACTCTCGGGATGAACGCCAGGGATACGGTACTTAAGAATTCCGGTTCAAGCCAAAGAACAGTAGACTATATACTGAACCTTCCCCTTTACAAATCGGTGTAAATATAATATCATATATCAAATATAGCATAAATATACAGCATAAGGAGAGGCATGGTTTTTAAAAAGGTCATTTTTCTATTATGTGTACCGTTTTCTTTTATATACTTTTTTATCGTATCCCTGCGCAATATTTTTTACAGGCTTGGTATTCTTAGAAGATATAAAATAAACGCGAAGGTCATAAGCGTGGGCAATATCACATGGGGCGGGACAGGCAAGACGCCCGTGACCGCGTTTATCGCCGGAGCGCTCGCGGGTAAAAACCAGAAGGCAAGCATCCTGATAAGGGGATACGGCAATGACGAGTCTGAACTCCTTCCGAAATTGACGTTAAACACGCCTGTGCTTGTCGGAAAAGACAGGGTCGCGCTGGGCAGGTATGCCGTCGAACATCATCTCTCTGACACTGTTATACTGGATGACGGGTTCCAGTACAGGCGGCTCGCGAGAGACCTTGATATCGTATGCGTGGACGCGGTAAGGCCTTTCGGGAACGGATGGGCCATACCGGCAGGTTCTCTGAGAGAAGGTCTTTACAGCCTCAAACGCGCCGATATATTCTTGATCACAAAAGCGGACCTGGTTTCCGCCGATAAGCTGGGAAGATTGGAGAAGAAATTAAAAAAAATAAACCCAAAGGCAGTGATCGCTAAAGCGATACACAGGCCTTTGTATTTATATAAACTTTCAAATGAAGAAAAGGTGAATATCGGCCAGCTGCAGAATGGAAAGGCCGCGCTGGTTTCAGCCATAGGCAGCCCCGGATGTTTCGAAAGGACTATCCTGCGCCTTGGATTGAAAGTGGGAAAGCACTTTATTTTCAGGGACCACCATGGATACACAGAAGGGGACATTGCCGGTATCGGAGATTATTGCGGGAAAAATCAAATAGATAAAATAATTACTACGGAGAAAGACGCGGTGAAATTAAAGCGCTTAGCGGTTAGTGACCAGTGGTTAGTGTTAAAGGTCAGGCTGGAGATAATAGAGAATGAAGAAGGATTTTATAATAGACTTTTTGGGATATACGATAGTTAAATCCCTCGGCATATTTTTAAGGTTTATTCCGCTCAGGTTCGCGCTATGGTGCGGCAGGCGCGCGGGGGATATCGTATACCATGCAAACCTGAAGCGCAGGATGATTGCTTACGCCAACCTGAAAGCGGCTTTTCCGGAAAAATCCCCCGCGGAACTCAAAAAAATAAACAGGAAACATTTTGAAAACCTGGGCATGAACGCGGTCGAATTATTGAAATTGCCTTTTATGCGCGAGGATTACCTGGGGGAGCATGTAAAGCTCAAAAACCCTGAAACGATCGAATCCGGCCTGGAAAAAGGGAAAGGCGTAATAATCCTTACCGCTCATTTCGGGAACTGGGAGATAGCGTCTCTTGCCGCGAGTTTGCGCGGATATACCATGTCCGTATTCGCGCGGGAACAAAAATACGAAAGATTGAACAATCTCCTCAACCAGTTCAGGCAGTCAACAGGATGCAGGGTTATAACAAAGGGATTTTCCATTAAGGACATTATCAGGACGCTGAACAATAACGGCATAGTCGCCATGCTTTCAGATCAGGACGCCGGGGCGAACGGCGTATTCGTTGATTTTTTCAACAGGCCCGCTTCGATGGCTCAGGGCATAACAGCCTTTGGCTCAAAAACAGGCGCGCGGATATTGCCTTCGTTCATCAGGAGGGAGGGGCCTGACAGGCATGTGGCCTGGACAGAAGGGCCGTTCGAGCTCGTGAATACAGGGGATAAAGAAAGAGATACAAAAGAAAACCTCCAGAGGATGGCGCGCATACTGGAAGAGCATGTAAGAAAATACCCTGGCCAGTGGCTCTGGGCGCATAAGAGATGGAAGAGTACACCCGAGCGCAGTGTGCTGGTACTGGCGGACGGGAAGGCAGGGCATTTTAACCAGGCCATGGCAGTGGCGGAGACGGTTGAAAAGGCCCTGGGTTTGAGGCTCAAAGCCCGGGGTATAGAAGAAAAGCCGGTTGTTAAAATCCATACCGCGGAGGTAAGGTTCAAAAATAATTTTACGAAAATACTTTTGAATCTCGCGAGCGTTTTTGCTTCCGGGAGATGCCAGGGGAGCATGAGATGCCTCGAGTTATGCCTTACCAAAGAGTCTTTTGACAGCCTGAAGGGTCAATATGCCGATATCGTTGTTTCATGCGGCGCTTCCACTACGGCGGCGAATATATTTTTGAAATATGAGAATAACGCGAAGAACGTGGTTATAATGAAGCCTGGTCTTGGGCGGACAAAAAAGATAGATTTAATCATCCTGCCGCGACATGATACCGTGTCTGACTCCGTGAGTCGCCGCAGGCGACTCACGGAGTCGGTATTGGTTACAGAAGGCGCGCCGAACAGGGCCCTGCCCGCGAAAGGCAGCGGCAGGGGCATAGGTCTTTTAATAGGCGGAGACGCGAAGGATTTTAAATTAAAAAGACAGGATGTAGAAAAAGTAATAGAAGGAGCCATAAAAATAAGCGCGGAGAACAATCTTGATATATTTGTTTCCACATCCAGGAGGACTCCGCCCGCGATAGAAAGTCTGCTGAAAGAAAGATTGAACGGCAATGAGCGCTGTAAGCTGCTTATTATCGCGAATGAAAAGAACGCGGAAGGCGCTGTCGCGGACATATTTGATTCGAGCGGTGTCATAATAACTTCGCCGGAGAGTATGTCCATGATCTCGGAGGCCGCCAGTTCAGGCAGGCATGTGATAGTATTCAGGGCAGGGGAAAAGAAATCCAAATATAACCGCATGGTCTCGAATTTAGCGGAGCAGGGGTATATAAAAATCTCAGAGCCCGATGGTATGTATAACAAGATAAAAGAGATTTTGGAGACAATGCCGGAAATTAAAAGATTGAATGACAGCGAAAAAATTATAGAAAGATTGAAAAGCATAATCTAATAATCTTCGAGCGAAGTCGAGAAGATTTATAATTGTTCTCGACTCTCCGCCTGCGGCGGATCGCTCGAACAATATTTGCTAATGAATATATTACAGGTTTTACCAAAACTTGACGTAGGCGGGGTGGAGACAGGCACCATTGACCTTTCCAAGGAGCTGATCAAGAGAGGGCATAAGGTCATTGTCGTGTCCGGAGGAGGCAAGCTTGTAAGAAATCTCATAGAGATGGACGTGAAGCATATAGAATTACCTGTCCATAAAAAATCCCCGTTTACGGTATGGAATTCAATCAAGGAGCTTGAACGCATAATAAGGGATGAACATGTGGATATCGTGCACAGCCGGTCGAGGGTGCCTAATATAATCGCGTTCTTCGCGTCAAGGCATACCGGCGCCAAATTCATTGCCACTGCCCACGGTTATTATTCGAACCATTTTATCAGCCGCGTGACAGGCTGGGCGAGGTTCGTTATCGTGGCGAGCGCTGTTATAGGAAGGCACATGATAGAAGATTTCAGGGTGCCGCATGAAAGGATAAAGCTTATACCAAGAGGAGTGGACCTTGATAAATTCAAATTCAACATGCCTTCCGGCGCTGTAAAATCAGAATACACCATAGGGGTCATAGGCAGGATAACCCCTATAAAAGGCCATGGATTTTTTCTCCAGGCTGTAGCGAGGGTTATAAGGTTATTTCCCAGGGTCAGGGTAATTATCGTGGGGGACGCGCCCAAAGACAAGCCCGGATATATGGAAAAATTAAAATCCCTGGCTAATCAACTCCGGATAGAAAAATTTGTGGAGTTTCCCGGAGCGCAATACGATATCCCGAAAATAATGTCCGGGCTGGACTTGTTGGTATTGCCTTCAATAGGCAGGGAGGCTTTCGGGAGGGTGATAATCGAAGCGGGCGCCAGCGGAGTGCCTGTAGTGGCAACTGCCATAGGCGGCGCCGTAGAGATCATAGAAGACGGCCGCACAGGTATGCTGGTAAAGCCGGGCGATATACTCGAAATGGTAAATTCCGTATTGAAGGTATTGAAAGACAGGGAATTCTCCAAAAACCTGGCGCTCGAAGCGAGGAAAAAGATAGAGCGGGAATACAGCCTTGCCAGGATGACGGAAAGCACCATAAAGGTTTACGAAGAGGCCTGTAAAAAGAAAAATATACTTGTAATAAAGTTCGGGGCGATAGGCGATGTGATATTGATAGTGCCGAGCCTGAGATTATTGAGAAATAATTTTCCGGACGCGCGCATAAGCGTTTTAATAGGGCCCGAATCCAAGCATGTGCTTAAAAATTGCCCTTATATAGACGAGTTGATACTCTATGACAGGAAAGGCCGCGACAGGGGCGTGAAAGGATTGATGAAGACAGCGGGTGTCCTGAGGCGCAAAAATTTCGATATCTCCGTGGATTTCCAGAATAACAGGATAAGCCACCTGATAGCATGGCTTGGCGCTGTCCCAGAAAGGTTCGGCTATCGTAACGGGAATGCCAGGATGGGTTTTTGCGTCAATAAAGGGATAAAGTACCTTGATATAAAAGCCACTCCTCTCGCTGAACAATTCAGGATATTGAAAAGCATGAAGATCAATACCGCGGGCGCTTCCACATATCTCGAGATGTGGCCTTCCAAAGAAGATTTTTCATATGTGGACAGCCTCCTGGATAGAGCGTGGGTCAGTAAGAGCCAGGTATTGGCCGGGATCAATATTGGTTCAAGCGCGAGATGGGAAACGAAAAGGTGGCCTTTGAAAAAATTCGCGAAACTTTCAGATATGCTGGCGGAAAAAGACATCAGGGTAGTCTTGACCGGATCAAAGGATTCTATAGAAGCTGCAAAGGATTTTATGAAACTATCAGGGGTCAAACCCGTTAATATGATAGGCAGGACATCCATAACCCAGCTCGCGGCCCTTATAAAACGGTGCAAAGTTTTTGTTACAGGCGACAGCGCGCCCATGCATGTGGCGTCGGGCATGGGGGTGGACTTCATAACGTTATTCGGCCCGACCGATCCGGCCAGGCATTACGAACCAACTGAAAAAGGGACCGTGGTAAGAAAAGATTTGAAATGCGCGCCATGCTATAAAGCCAGGTGCAAAAACAGGGCTTGCATGGAAAATATCAGCGTGGAAGAGGTTTATAAATTGGTAATGGAGAAAATAGGGTAGGAATATTTATGCGTATTTTATTATTTACAACCCATTTAAATATCGGCGGCATAGCGACCTATGTTGTTTCTCTTGCCAGGGCGCTCAGCTCAAGAGGCCATGATATTTTTGTAGCCTCGGGCGGAGGGGCGCTGGAGCCTGAACTTGCCAAGTCCGGAATAGTCCATTTGCGCATGGACATAATTACAAAATCCGAATTGAGCCCGAAGGTGCTCAAGGCTGTTTTTGAGATTTCAAGAATAATCAAAAGGCACAATATAGATATCGTGCACAGCCAGACAAGGATTACGCAGGTGGCTGGTTTTTTCGTGTCAAGGCGCTGTAATATCCCGATGGTCACCACATGCCATGGATTTTTCCGCAAGAACGCGGGAAGGATCATGTTGCCTTCATGGGGAGACAAGGTTATCGCGATAAGCGACGCGGTGCGGGAAAACCTCATAAATTATTTCAAAGTGGACGAAGGCAGGGTAGCTTTAATATATAACGGCGTGGATGCGGATAGATTTCTCAGGGATTTCTCAGAAGAGGAAAAAGAAAAGATCAGGGCAGGGTTCGGGATAAAAAAAGGCCGCAAGGTGATAGGCATGATAGCCAGGTTTACCCCTGACAAAGGGCATGATACGCTTTTGTACGCGCTGGCCGAGATAGTTAAACAAAGGCCCGATGTCCAGCTTATGTTTGTGGGGGATGGCGATAAGAGGCGGGAGGCCATAGAACTGAGCAGGAAGCTTAATCTCTCGGAAAACGTGACATTTGCCGCGCCGCAGTTAAATACTGCCGATGCGCTGGCTGTAATGGACATTTTTATGTTTACGCCTGAGCGAAGAGAGGGCCTGGGGCTCGCGCTTCTTGAAGCGCTTGCCGCCGGAAAGCCCGTCGTAGCTACGAACGTGGGAGGGATATCCAGCGTGGTAGAGAACGGCATAAACGGTTTCCTTGTTGAGCCGTCAAAACCGGGACCCCTGGCGGTTTCGGTATTAAGATTATTGAGCGATAAAGAACTCTGCGCGAGGATGGCGCAGGCAGGCATAAAGACTGTCGCGGAAAAGTTTTCCATGGCCGCGATGGCGGAAAAAACAGAAGAGGTATATAAAGAAGCTGTGAAAGGCGGATCATGACAAAAGGCAGAAGGCGTCTTATAATTTTTACAGCGGCCGCGGCTTTATTTATCGCGCTTGCTTTGTGGATAAAGGCGCAGTATGTGGTACCTGTAATAATGTATCATAAGATCAGCGGCACAGGAGCGGAATCAAGGCTGAATGTTTCTCCTGAAAGTTTTAAAAGGCAGATGCGCTTTTTGAAAGATCATAACTATAATATTGTCAGCCTTGAAGGCCTTGAGGAATTGGTAAAAAAGAATAATTTTCCTAAT
The DNA here is from genome assembly GCA_041653835.1 of Candidatus Omnitrophota bacterium. Taxonomy (GTDB): domain Bacteria; phylum Omnitrophota; class Gorgyraeia; order Gorgyraeales; family Gorgyraeaceae; genus UBA10183. Next base: position 3,705 of record JBAZEP010000044.1, on the reverse strand, counting down.
AAGACAATAGCCGTCACTTTTGATGACGGTTACGAGGATAATTACCTGAACGCGTACCCTGTCCTGAAAGAACTTGATATACCCGCTACGATCTTTATAGCGCCGGCGTTGATAGGTACTGATGGTTATCTTAGCTGGGACCAGGTAAGGGAGATGTCCGGGAGCGGCATCATAACCATAGGAAGCCATACAATGAGCCATATATGGCTTCCGGGCCAGGCGGAGCAGAAGCTGGATTCCGAGATAAGGGATTCGAAGCGCTCGATAGAGGGCCATATAGGCAGTGGCATAAATACGTTCAGCTATCCGCTCGGGGGTTTTGATAAAAACGTAAGGAAAAAAGTCATTGAGGCGGGATATAAAATAGCGGCGGCCACGAATCCCGGAAAAAAATACCCGAGACATGATTTATTCGCGATGAAACGGCTGAGGATATCGCGTAGTTCGGACAACTTGGCAGTCTTCTGGTTTGAGACAAGCGGGTTCTATACCTGGATAAAGGAACACAGGGACGAGGATTAGGCATGAAAAGGATACTTATAGTCAATGTCAACTGGCTCGGCGACACACTTTTTATTACGCCTTTTATAAGGGCCGTAAGGGAGAGATACCCGGCTTCATATATCGCTATCCTTACGCATCCTCGTTGCCGCGAGATAATAGAAGGGAACCCTGATATAAACGAGATCATAATTTATGATGAAAAGAAACAGCACGGTAAGCTTCTGCAGAAGTTTTTGATGGTATCCAGCCTGAGGTCTAAAAAATTCGACGCGGCGTTCATATTGAGAAAATCCCTTGGCAGGACGCTCCTGCTGATTTTTTCCAAGATACCCGTAAGGATCGGTTATGTGTCCAGGAAAGCGGGATTTTTGTTGACCAAAAAGATCCCGCTGCCCGCGGGAGAATTGCATAAGGTGGAATATTTTTTAAATCTCGCGAAATCAGCGGGCATAGACGCCAGGGACAGAAATTACGCGGTGCATGTGTCTGCCGCTGATATGAAGCAGGGAGAAGATATCCTGAAGAAAGCCGGGATAAAAGGCAGGCATTTTATAGCGCTTAACGCCGGCGGGAACTGGGGTTTAAAGAGATGGCCCGCGCAGAATTTCGCGAAGTTAGGGGATATGATAGCGGAGAAGTTGAAGATGGCGGTTGTCCTTACGGGCGCCGAAAAAGACATTACGCTGGCGGAAAACATAGCGGCCGGAATGAAGTATAAGCCTTTCATATTGTGCGGGAAGACCAATTTAAAAACGCTCTGCGCCGTATTTAAAAAAGCGGCATGCGTTGTTTCGAATGACTCGGGCCCGATGCACCTGGCCGCGGCGTCCGGGGCGCCCGTTATAGCGATTTTCGGGCCGACCTCTCCCGGGCTTACAGGCCCGTACGGGAAAGGCAGGAGCATTGTTTTGCGTAAAGATGCCGGCTGTAAAATACCGTGTTATGACCTTAAATGCAAAGATAACCGCTGTATGAAGGCGGTTACGACAGAAGATGTAATGAGGGCGATCGATGAAATTATCAAATGTCCGTAAGATCCTGTTTATCACGCTTTCGAATATAGGCGATGTTATCCTGACTCTGCCTGTTTTATCCGCGCTTAAGGACAGTTTTCCGGACGCCAGCATAGATGTTGTCGTAGGGCCGAGACCGGAGCAGGTTTTTAAAAAAGACCCCAGGATAAAGGAAGTGTTCGTCTATCATAAACGCGCCGGCCTGAAGGATAAAATGAAATTTATAAAGAAACTCAAGGCCGCCAAATACGATCTGGCAATAGACATGAAGGCGAGCCTTTTGCCGGTGTTTATCGCGGCGAAAAAAAGGACTAGGCTGTTCACTAAACGCAGGGCCGGGGTAAAACACAAAAGGATCATGCACCTGGAAAGTTTAAGGCAGTTCGGGATAAAATACAGGGAGCAAAAAAATATTCATATAGACGAGGATTCAAAAAATAATATAAATAATATCCTGAAGGATAAAGGCGTGGGCGCAGGTGACACTCTTATAGGTGTAAGTCCCGGAAGCAGGAGCCACCTGAAACAATGGAAAAAACAGGGATTTATAGATGTTATAAGGGGCATACTGAAAAATCCGAAGAATAAGGTAGTTTTGATAGGCGACGCCAATGACGCGGCTTTGTCAAGCGAGATAGCGGGCACGGTAAACCGGCCGGATTCCCTTATCGATCTAACTGCCAGGACTAGCCTGAGCGAGCTATTCGCGCTTATAGAAAGGTTTGACCTGCTTTTGACATGCGACAGCGCGGCTATGCATATAGCGTCCGACCTTGGTATAAAGGTCGCGGCGATATTCGGGCCTACTGACCCAGCGGAATACGGGCCGAGAGGGGAAAAGAACATAGTGATACGCAAAAACCTGGAATGTTCCCCGTGTAAAAAAGCGCAGTGCGAATTCGGGACGCACGAATGCATGTATTCCATAAGCGCGGATGAAGTTTTGGAAGCCATAAACAAGATTTGCGGGCATATCTCATGAAACGCATATTGATTACCAGGACCGACAGGATGGGCGATGTGGTATTATCATTGCCCGCTATAAAGGCCGTTAAGGAGGCGTTCCCGTCCGCGCATATAACGGTCATGGTCCAGCCCAGGATGGATGACCTGCTGAAAGGCAATCCGCATATCGATGAAGTTATAGTATATGATAAGAATAAAAAACATAAGGGGATCTTAAGGAATATCGGTTTTGTAAGCCAACTCAGGTCAAAGAAGTTCGACGCGGCTTTGATACTCCATACGACAAAGAGGATAAACCTCCTTTGTTTTTTGGCAGGTATCCCCAGGAGGATAGGATACGCCAGGGGCAAGGCGGATTTCCTTCTTACAGACAGGCTCGAGAACGCGAAAAAAGCAGGCGAAAAACATGAAGCCGAATATTCCCTGGATATATTACGCTATCTCGGCATAGCGCCGGAATTTTCGAATCCCGTCATATATGTTTCGGCTGAAGACGAAAAAAAAGCTGAGGATATACTTAAAGGCCTTGGTATCGCGCCGGGAGAAAAATTCGTCATCCTTCATCCCGGGGCGAGCTGCGTGTCGAAGATGTGGCCGCTGGAAAATTTCGCCAGGACAGGGGACATGCTCATAGAAAATTTGAAAATAAAAGTCATGATTAATCTAGCCCCTTCCCAGACAGGTCTGGGAGAAAAAGTAAAAGGCATGATGAAGAATAAACCGGTTTTTTACTGCGAACCGACTACCCTGGGGGAATTGGCGGCGCTGTTTAAAAGGGCGGGCCTGGTGATCTCAAATGATTCAGGCCCCGCGCATGTGGCTTCGGCAGTAGGCATCCCTGTTATTTCCATATTCGGGAGAAACCAGAAAGGCCTCAGTCCAGTTAGATGGATGCCCCTCGGGAACAAGGCGATAGCCGTCCATAAAGATGTTGGCTGTACCGAATGCCCGGCGCATAATTGTAAAAAAGGTTTTTTATGCCTCAAGGCGATAACGCCCGAGGAGATATTGAAGGAAGCGAAAAAATTATTAGAGGGCATATCATGAGATATAGAGTATTAATGATATTTCTTATTACTATTTTTATTTCAGGCTGCGGGGTAGCGTCAAGCTATAAGATAAGGGGAAAGAGGGCTGAAGACATCAAGATAGAAGTCCCCAAGTCCAAGCTCAGGATAGGTGAGAAATTTACCTATAAGGCGGAGTGGATGGGAATGGATGT
>JBAZEP010000043.1:0-13162 GCA_041653835.1 Candidatus Omnitrophota bacterium | reverse complement strand
TGCTGGTATTGGTAGCCGCGATAACCGGCCAAACGTTATAGATGGAACTATAAATCTGGCCATTTGTCGAGGTGCCTATCCCTGTAATCATTGCGCCTGGTTTGTTTGCGATATTGCCTGAACCGGCTGTAGTATTTATAAAACCCGATAATTCCATCGAACCATAATTTCCAAGTTCAACGGTTGAATTATCAAGTACAACCATTCCGGCGGACCCGGGAAAATAATACTTAATGGCCGCGAGGTCGGAATGCCCCACGTAAAGAAGTTCGTAGTTTGTTTGGTCTTCGTCCATGCTCGGCATAAAAATCTGCCATTTGTCGTCTTCATAACCGCCCGGGGAAAATTTTGAATCCGTACCCGCAATGCTCGTAACCGCCACGTAATCAAAGTCGCGGTCTACATTGTATACGCTAAAAAGGGATTCGTTATCCATTGCAAACACCGTAGAAACATTAGTCGCGGCGGTCCCTGTATTGGTGATTGCGATATTCCCCGCGAAGTCGGCGCCGGTTAAATCGGAGGCAGCGGCCGCAATTGGTATCGCGATGGTTATTAACAATATCATGACGATATAAAAGCACGCGTGTTTAACCATTTTATCTACCTCTTACTAAATCAACTTCCATACTTTAGCGGACAGGAATAGCCAACAGATAGCGGTAATCAAGGCGAGTTCACCCATACCAAACAAACCCATGCGCGTGCATACCACCAGCGGCCCGATGCTTCCGGCAAAGGCTCCCCACCAGTCCCCGGCTACTACAAGACCCACGATAGTTACACAGCAGGCGATACCCAGTGTTATCAGCAGCCCGAACAGGTTATAATCAACATCTAGGAAATTGTTACCGGCAGACATGCCCGCATCGAGGTCATTACCCGGATATTGCGAGGTCAGGTTAGATGAATACCCATCGTCCCAATCGCGGTCCGTGAGAGCGGTCCCGGGCAGATTGCTGATAACCAGGCGGAAGATATCAGGGGCATATCCCTGTACGCTATAGAGCGCGCCCCTGAAAAAAGCCTCGCCGTAGATAGATAACACCGTGCCGAGTTCCGATTCTTCCAATAGAGAGTAACTTGCGCCTAAAGCCCAACGTATATCTATATCGTTTGCCATAAGTAGGATTTTGGATTCGATATCATTCTCGACTTCTTCCGCATCCGTTAATGATGAATAGTCGGACGCGTTCATTTGGTAGATATAATTAGGAGGGCTGGTAAATGCGGCCGGAGTGCCGGATATTGCGATATAATAGTTTTGACCCCATGCCGGCGCGGCGGCCGCTGAAAAATAAAACCCTACTACGTTGTAACCGTAGCCGTAATCGTTATAATCATAAGTCAGAGCTTCTCCGATGGGCGTTACCCCATCCGTACCAAGCAGGCGGAAAATAAAGGCCTCGGAACAAATGATAGCCGGTGTTGTGGCATAAGGAATGGATTCCTCAAGGATAATCAGCATGTCGCCTGTTTCCATGACGTTGCGCCATGCCCACTTGTAGACGATTTTCGGCTTGCTGTCGGGGTCGGCAATGGCAAAAACGGGCGTTGCGTAAAATAGTCCGATGATAAGGATTGCTAAAATTATTAACAGGCGGTATTTTTTCATATTGCCCCCATTTTTGCCGGGGCAGTTTAACCGCCTGTTTTATTAAGTTTTATCCTTTTAGCTTCAAAATAATTTTAGTCCACGTATGTTGACGCGCTGTAGTTAAAATCTGGGCGTTTTTCAGGGTTGCCCTGACGGATTCTACCTTTGGTATCCTGTCCGCCTAACCCATTTACGGTCATAAAGGCTGCCAATAGCGGCTGTATAAATATTTCTTATGGTATTTTTCATGAAATCCTTTTTTCCCGCGGGGTTATTCTTTTTTCAGGCGGGCTTATCGGCCTTTCCGGCTGGGTTATCCGGCTTTCTCTAGGGCTGATGCGTCTTTCCCTCTGGGACAGCAACCCCCGCTCTATATCATCCATGTCCTTTTTCTTTTTCTTAACGCCCCAGTCTTTTTCAAAACTGATGCTTGGCTTTTTCCCGCCGATGGTTATGCGGGTATCTACCGCCCCGGTATCCTCAAAGAGTTCGGCTTTAGGAAATTCGCCTTTACCTAACTGCTGGATGGTATTGTAGGCACTGCGCGGCCCGTCTACAATCTTTGCGCCTTCCGGGGCAGCGCCTATAATGATTACCCTCTCCCACTTACCTTTCCGCAATGCCCAGGTACGCCATACGCTCTTTTTGTCCTGGCCGAGTGCGCCGCGCCGGTAAGTTATAGCGGCATCGGATTTTTTTACGAAGTCACGCTTTTGCTTATCACTGGCACCCTTGGGGAGCTTGGGAATCTTTGGTATTCTGGGTGGAAACTCCATAGTTAATTCAGCTGTCCGGGTTAATTCGGCGGGGCGTGCTATTTCACGGGCGCGTGCCAATTCATCCTCTAATTCAGTTTCAACCTCCGTTTCCTTTAATGTTTCGGTTTTTGTTTGAGTTTTTGTTTGAGTTTGCACCGCCTGAGCGGTCGCTGTTGACTGTTTTGTTTTCATACCTCGAAGAGCTAGCATTTGTAGCATATCCTGTAATTCTACCTTAGCACTTTGTAATGCCTTAATACTGGGAACACCCGCCTTCATCTGCTCTTGATATTCTTTATTGATTCGGCGTATGATTGGCGATATCTGTATAATCTCATCCGGTTCTATTTTATAAGGGTTAGCCCTATGGATTTTGTCACCGCCGAGTATACGAAGAATTTCAATTTTCGCCATAGCTTCTATGGCGTCTTCGGTTTTTCTCCCGCGTATTGGTGCCGGGTCCATGGATGCTACGTAACTTTTCCACGCTTCACGCCATAGAGCCAGCTTGCGAAGATATTCCTCATGGGACGACTCATACATTTCCAACTCGCGTATAATTTTACTTAAATCCTTCGGTATTTCCGAGGCGCTGTTAGAACTGATATAGTCATTGACTACCCGATTTATTTCTTCAAATGTCTTTTCCCTCTGTTTTTGGTTTTTAGCTTTTTCCAGTTCCTTATTCCAGTTTATTGGTATTTCTTCGACTTTAGGTATTTTCTTTTCCAGGTCTTTTTGCGCATAGTCCAACTGTGTGTATTTCAGGATATAGTCTGATACCTCTGGCGTTATCTTAGGCGTGGGCAGGTAGAATATTTTATCTTGGTGGGCTATAAACTGTTCAATCTCATTCTTTATAACCGGAGGAACTAATACCATGCCTTTTGAAATATCTATGCGGGCTGGTAACATTTGTTCCATGCTGGTGTCCGGCATATATGGAATCTTGTCAATGATATAGCCACCTTCAGGCGTTAAAGTATTGGGATTTACATAGGTAGCATAATTATCACCCATGATAACTATTCTTCCGTTGGATAAACCTCCACTCTCCTTGCTTCGGCTAACAATGTTTTTTATAGCTACGCCTGTGCCTACGGCACCCAGTATGATAAGCATTACTAAATCATCATGCGGGATGGGAGTGCTTTTTGTGAATCCGGCCGCACCCAAAAGCCACGCGGGGAGTGACATCTGCGCCGCTTCAAAAGATTCTCCCCATATAGAGCCTTTTTCCGTGCCTATGGTAAGAGCCGGTAAATTTTCCAGACGAATAGCCTCTATTTTATCAGCCGGGAATAAGGTTCCCAGAGCGTCAACAATAGCCATATCCTCTTTATTGGTATTGGCTTGCCTAGCGTCAATCATAGCGTCAAGAATATTATACGAGCCATCTTCGTTCCGGTATTCAATGAGCTTATTCACGGCGTTACTGTAGACCTCATTATATTTGTCTATGCCGCCTTCGCGATAGGCTTTTTGCAATATTGGGGTTGATGTTTGTATTTGTTTCGAGATACTGGCATTGATGCTTTCCAGCGAAGCAAAACGTGTCCGGTCTATGTTTTCCAGAAATTCAGCCGCCTTATCATAGCCATCTTTTTTAACAATCTGGCGGTATTCCCTATACTTTTCCGGCTGTTTTATTTTAAACTGGCGTTCCCATTCATTGTATTCTTTTTGGGCTTTTTCAAATTTCTGCATATCTTTAGACGATACGATAGATTCTTTACCGCCCATTTCGATAGCTTCTGAACCAGCCTTGAGAATACCAAGATTTTCAAGATAATCTACGCGCTCATTGCCATCCAGTTTTATTAAGCGATTATATTGGTCTTTGGTGAGCATTATAGGACCAACAGGGACGCCTATATCTGTGTTCTTGATAACATAATGCCCCAACCCCTCCCCTTTATTTTCAACTATGTAGGTAAAGTTTTCGTTGCCGCCCCATATGTTCTCGCCATATTCGGGGTCCGTAAAAGTTCCCCTGTTCGGTATATACTCTGCGCTTTTCCACCCCAGATTCCATTTGTAATTTTCCGGAGTGTAAAAAATCGTTTTAGTATTGGGGTCTATATAGGTTATAACTTCCCCCTGGGCGTTTTTATCAAAGACCTGCCATTTTGGGTCGACTGTAAATTTATAGGCGCTGCCGCGCTCGGCATCGGCCTGCTGCTTCTGATATACCTTTTGCTGTACTACGCCGGGGAGCATTGTTTCCGATACCGTGCCCTGTTTGCCACCTGGTGATGGTTTTGCAACAACTGGGGCTGGCATACCGGGCGGGTTAAAGGGTGAGAATCCGGGCATGACTTTATCAATAGCCTGCTGGACTGCCTGTGATTTAGCCGCCGTATCTTTAGCCGCCTGTATCTGCGCCTCGGCCACCTTTTGCTGTACGGCCTGCTGGACAGGCTGTAATGACTGCTCTATGGGCTGCTGTGTCTGCTGCTGAATCTGTTTCTGCTGCCCGTAATCGGGAATGTAATTGTTAGGCGGAGGTATCGGAGGACCGGAGGGAGGCGTAATGGGCGTGTACGGAAGCCCTGTCACGGGGTCAATAGGCTGTCCGGGTGTGGGTATACCCCATGGGGTAGAATTAGGATTAGGGCGTGTCTGAAATGTTTCAACTATCTTCTGCTGTGATGTTGCCATGGCCGGACTCCTCTTCTAGTTTTTCTTTTTGTTTTATTTTTCTAAGAGAACGAATTGAATACCAGATACCAATAACACATATTATTCCTGGGAATATATCTACTAAAGTTACCCCTCCAAATATCCAAAGCCCCAGAACTGACATAGTTCCTGTGATAGAACCAGCGAGGGCAAAACAGGGAACTATATAAGGTTTTAATTTTTTGGTTTTGCTTCGTGGGTTTTTACTTTTTGGTCTAGAGAGGACAACACTACCTATTTTTTCGTCAATAATTTCTTCTCTATCATCAATCACGGGTTCCGATATTCTCTCTTTGCAGCAGGCCACGCATGTGCAGGTTGGCGGCTGTTCATCATGTAAATATGTTCTTTCTGAAATAGGCATTTGCGTTTCCCCCTTATATTCTTTAGGGGATATTATACCACCTTTAACAAGCGGGAGATTCATTCTTCATCTCCCCTGTAAAACATTTCCTTGAAGGCCATGCCGGCGCAGAAGATAGCGTAAATAATGAGCATAAAGCCTATGGTTATCGCCAGCCCGTTAGTAGCATCCGGACCGCAAATGATATCGGGCGTATACAGACCGGTAATATATGCGTCACCAAAGAGGATGATTAACAGGCACGGATGCATGAACCGGAATGAAAGCCAGCTCAAGAATATCATTATCCCGTATATGGCTATAACCTGCGCAAGTTCCATCTTATCTAAACCTTGTCAAACGTCTCTTTAAAGATTTTGTACGCTGTTTAATAGCTTTTTGGCATCCATCCCTAACTCTCTTTTTGCCATGAAGCCTTCGCATTAATCAAGCCTCTTTTCCCTGGGTGTTATCGGCTTCTCCCGCGGGGTTATGGCCTTGTAGGGCGGCGTGATAGGGCGTTCCCGGAGTTTGCGCTCTTTCTCCGCATGTTCCTTTATTATCCTACGAATCCGCTCGCCCCTTTCGCGGTGGCGTTCATAAAAGAATTCAGCGTCTTTCTGCGCGGCCTCTTTAATCTCTTCGTCCCGGGTGACATTTGCTAGGGCCTGCAGGGCGCGTGCCGTAGCTAAGGTGTTCCACTTGTGGGCGCGCAGCATTTTAGCCCGCCTGGTATCCATATTAAGGTCTTTGTCCCATCCGGTATCAGTGACTTTAGGATTGAACCATTGTTCAGGCGGCGGGCTTTCAATCTGTAGATATAGAGGTTTCATCTTGTTTTTCATTTCATATCCTTATAAGGAATTTTTATAAACCCCATATAATACTTTTATCTTAAGAGCGCGAGCGGCGCAAAGTTGTCATCATGTCTACGACTAATAACCGTTTTCGTGTTGTCAGCAGCATGTTTTGTCTGCCTGTCCAAGTCAAAATCGTCAATAAAATAATAAGTGTGGCCTCCGGTATGCCTGCTGTTCACTCCCATTACTCTTAACTGTTTACCTATTTCAATGGGTGACAATCCTTTTAGCCCAACGTCTAGATAATCCCACAGAACATCATCGGTAATAATCTTTACCCCTTGGTCATGCAGTCCCTGGATACCGTCATACAGCCATTGCCATTTCTGCATGTATTCAACAGTCGCTGGATTCCTCTTGACTTCGACTTCCACACTTGGCCTTTCGTTGATATCTACCGCGTATTTGGTTATGCCCTCGGCCTGTTTTTGCAGCGTATCATATATACCCTGGAAGTTCTTGGTATGCAGGTAATACGGACCGAGCGTCATGCCCGTCTGTTCGTGAGTCCACCCGCAGATAAGGCGTGAGCGCGGGTAAATAATCCATTTAAAGACTTCTCCCGTAGGCATCCGGCGCTTTAAACCTTCAGGGGACAACGCCACATCTTCTACCCTGATAAAAGCATCGGTAAGCTTGCGCAGGCGGTAGTCTACCCACATTTCATGAATGGAGGTGTATACCATGCCCATAAGGTCATGCCGGTGCTGCTGTTCCATACGGTCAAAATAGAGATTGACATTTGAAGTCGAGCGGGTCGCCTCGGCATATTCGGCGTTTACCTCGTCCAGCCCGTGCCAGCCGTCCCGGTATTCCTTATCCATGTGCAGGAGTTTTATTTTATCAACGGCCTTCGCTTCAAAGACTGCATCGCCGCCTTGGGGCAGCCCGAACATGCGCGCTATCCGGTCGGAGACATGCATGGTGAGTTTAACGTACATATTAGACCACACTGGCTCGCCGCGCATTAAACCATCCAGCAACAGAATAATAGAGAGGGAAAACGATTTACCCTCGCCCGGATTTCCGAGTATCCCGATAACAGGCTTTTGCTTCAGGTGGTAATGCCTGAATAAAGACGGGAAGATAAGTCCCGGTATCTGATTAAGAGATTGAACGTTCATTATTTTTCCTTTTGCTGTTTCCAAAGTTGAACGGGCGGCTGGAATTGAAATTCGTGGTGGTATGGGTAAGCCCTTTAATCATATTCTGGACGGCGTTGTTGTCAACACTGCCGCGGTTAATCACCCATATCATGATTGCCTGTAAGTTCTTGGGAGTGTCCAGGTTTTCAATAATGGCGGCCGTAGCAAGGTCGGCCTCTTTGGTGCTTAAATAATTACCAACTTTAAGTTCTTGTATGAGTTCAAGCAGGGTATCATTTTCAATATGTTCATGAGATATAAGATGAAGCATCAGGCTGCGGTACTGTTGCTGCCCGGCGCCTGTAATAAGGCCGGGATTCCATTTAAGGGCGCCCTCGGCGTCTATGTGGCCGCCTTTGAAGCCCGCCGCCTCAAGTTCGGCCTGATTTTCTATCACGTCCGGCATATCAAAGGGATTCTCGTCAGTGATTTTCCCATCGCCATTATGATTTGCCATTTATATCTCCTACACTAGATTCATCTGATTTAAGATAATCGCCGCCGTTTCCGTTTCCCCTGTCAAGGCTATCAGTCCGATAATTTCACCTGCAACGATAACTCCCATGACAATCAAAGATACCTTTTGCAGGCTATCGTTGTTAAAGCTAAACAGGCGTTTTGTGGCGGGCAGTGAAAGGGCATTGCCCATGACTTCCGGGTCACAATAAATCTCGGCATCGCTGTTATCGGGAAGCGAATGCGCGATAAGAGTCTTATCCGCAGTAGATTTCTCCCTCATTACGTACCACCACGTACCATCGTTGCGGCGCTTGACGCGCTGCCCCAGCGGCTTTTCCACATATTGATAAGCGAACCAGTTAGGCTCGCCATCGGCGGGACAGCCTGCGTGAAGCACGAGCGTATTCGGCGGCTCGCCGCTTGGCCCAACAATTAAGCCGCCGACTTGCTTACCGCCTTTACTGCTGATAATACGGACACTGCCCTCATTCCAGCCGCTTTTGAAAAGAAAGATACCCCCTGCGATAATGCCCGCGCCGAATATAATAGCGAAGGGGTTGGCGCGGCCTAATATCAGGATAGCGGCCCCGGCAATCATGATAAAAACAGCCGGTACTATTTTTTTATAACTGCGCTTATTTGTTTCCTGTTCTATCTTTTGAGGTTTTATTTCTTCAGGCAGTTCCGCTCTATCCGCAGCGGGAAGGGGAAGGGATGCAGTTTGAGTTCCAGGAGCTTCGGTGTCAGGCGTACCTGCCGGCGGCGCCGGTGTTTGCGGTGCTTCTGAAACATAAGAATTTCCCTCCGGTTTATAATCAGGGTGTTTGACTTTTATGTGCAATGCCAGGTTATGCCCCTGCCAATTACAGCCCGGAACCTGACAGGATATTCTTTTTTTATTTTGCCTACTCATTATGTCACCGCCGCAATAAATATAGCGAAGCCGAGTATTATAATAACCGACCCGATTAACCAGAAAGCTTTATCATAATGGGGATTCTGTTTTTTGCTTTTAGCGTGTTTCAAACATGTATCTTCTTTGGTTTTTGTAATAAATGCCTGGACGGGACCGCCGCCCTTTTTTAATATCGCTTTTCCGTTTTGGTTAAATGAGTTCCCGACCTGATTAAACGGGTCATAAACCATATCATGTTCATGAGTGATGGTATACATGCCGGCGGTGATTTTCTTTACCCCATCAAAACGGAAGCGCAAATTATAAAGAAGCGCCCATGCTTTTGCTATCTTGTCACTAGTTTTTTGAACAAGGAATTTGCCTTCCGTATCCATACGGCGGTGCGTAAAACTGCCGTCAGGGAAAAAGTGCAGAGAGAGATTGGGGTTTTTCTTACTGCCGAGTGTGATTTCTGACATTTACTATCTCCCGGCTTTACCAGGCGGGGTAGGGCAAATACCCTCCCGCCTGGTAAGCTCTCACGTTAGTCTTCCGTAGATTGCGTGTTCATCTTAAGGCCGAACATGCCGACAATCACAGTCGCGGCCACATACCCGATTAACAGCAGCATCGGGGCGAGTTTGACGATGGATGCGAGGCCGGTATAGGCAGCGTTGATACCATTGCCGCCTCCGTGCAGCACATACGCAAAGCCGTCAAGCGCCACCGGGAATACATAGAAGCCCAGGGCGATAAAGACCAGGGAAATGCCGAGCATGATAATGCCTCCCGGAGACATCTTCCCTTCGCGCTTGCCCTGCGCAATCTGTACGCCGAAGAAGCCGGCAAGCAGTGCCACCGCTAAATAGCCTATCAGCACGAGCATAGGGGAGAGGCCAGTAATAGAGGTAAGGCCGGTAAAACTGGCATCGGTGATGCTGGCGTTCGAGGAATATTCATAATCGAGAATGGCATCGGTGCCATCGGTGACGTTGCCGAACATGGAAGCGCCCACGCCGATAAAGACAATGGAAATGACGACCATTAGGACTGAACCAAGGTTAATGTTCATTTTGTTTCCTTTCTTTTATTTTTTATTTAGCCTTTCGCCATTTCCCTGTCTGCGCACTACAAGGCATATGGCGGTTTGCCACTAAAGACGCTGGACGCTCAAGGCATCTGGCGTTGTTGACCGCAGCCTCGATGAGCTATCCGCAACTTTAACGGCTTTTGCCGCCGCCTTATTTCTAGCCTTACTCGGAATGAGCAGGGCGTAATCTTTGGGAACTATTTTTTCTATAGGGACAACAGCTTCATGGTCTATGCCATGCCGCCTGTCTTTAATGATTACGGTGTTATAAACTACCTGCGCCATAACCTGCCCGTGTTTCTGTTTCCGGCACTCGGGACAATCGCATCGTATGAAGCCATTTTCATCAATAATCATCAGCGGCTCCACCATATCGCGACTAAAGCCACGAGCGGGAAAAGGATAATAATCATCAGGTAAATTGGGTTAGCAAACTTGTCGATGATAGTGGCGATATAGTCCGATGTTCCCGCGGCCGCCACATCGTATGTAATTTCGAGCGTTCTGACTGTATTCGGCGCAAGCCCGATTACTAAAAGCGAGTGAGTAGCAGAATCGTAAACGGTGAAGGCCGGAGAATCCGCCGATGTATTAGAGGATAGGGAAATCGTGCTCGTGTCGGCATCGTAGACCGATTTTAGAAGTGTGACGTTGGCGGTAGTTGCTACCTTTGTTACGACAGTGAAACTATCCAGGCGGGAATCGGTTTTGAAAGCATACCCGCCATCGGTGATAGGGAGGAACAAAAGTATAACTGAAGACAGCAGGATAATAAACGACCAGAATATCTTTGGACCCGCCCCTGAAAGCATTTGCCCCTTTCTTTCAGAGGGGAAACGTCTAAAGCACTTTTTTAGTGCTAAAAATAAGCGGGGAAACGCTTTATTCTTTTAGACGTTTCCCCGCCTCTTATATTAACTATAAGATAATCTTATAGGCATTTGTCAAGAGTTTACGTTCAAAATAGTAATTATTACACTCAAACTCTTTACCTCACCTGATATTTTACAAAATATGCCATCCGGCATATAATCAAAGAGCGGTAATATTTATACCTATTACAAATTTCTCATTGAATTTTATAGATTTTACGTTTATGCTACTATTAACATTTGCGTGATGGATACGGCGAGTGCGATTGTTACCTTCTTGAAGTCCCGCCAGGCAAAAGGACTCAGCAAAAGAACCATCGACTGGTATCGCGTTATCCTTGAACGGTTCTCTTATTCATTCCCTGATTTACCGGATAACCCCGGCGCCATCGAGGATTTTTTGATACAATGCCGCGCCGGTGATGAACGCCGTCATGGCTACTATCGTACTGTACGCGCCTTTTACCGTTTCCTTACCCGCCGCTATGATATGAAAAATATCGTTAATATGGTGGACGCGCCAAAACGCCTGAAGAAAAAGCCCCGGCCTCTTACACTGGACGAACTGGACCAGTTGATATCTTATCCCCACCCTTTACGTATCAGCGCCGCGATAATGTTCATGGCAGACACCGGCGCCAGGGTGGGAGAAACAGCCGAGCTTGACCCTTCCGATTTGTTAATATCGGATTGGGGTTCAGTTGCCAGGATAAATGGTAAAACAGGAGAGCGCGTTGTCCCGATAAGCGAGGCCACTTACCACAAGCTGCTGCAAGTGTTGCCATTCAGGATTAAATCAGCCCAGTTGAGTCGGCTTGTCAGTTGGGCGTTCAGGGACGCCCACGTTAAAGGCTCGGCCCATTCCCTGAGACATACGTTTGGCACTTACTGGGATGGTGACGACACGGTGCTCAAAGAAATCATGGGGCACTCGAACATATCAACCACAGAATTATATAAAGGCTTACGGCTCAGGAAAATGTGCGAGCAGCAGCATGAATACAGCCCTTTAAAAGCAATAGTATCCAACCGTCAATTAAGCTTTTTCCCAAGGTAGACAAAAAGTAGGGGGTAATTTATACTAAGACAGTACCATAGCTTCTTCCAGGCGGGATGGCGGAATTGGCAGACGCAGCGGACTTAAAATCCGTGGCCGTTACCAAAGAGCCTCCCGGGTAGGACGAAAGTCATAACGGAGGAAGCTATGGTAACTACTAAGACATTTGAAAGGTTATCCAACATATCTCCGCAAATCGCAACAGAAGCAGGAACAAGTGAAGAAGTGGTACGAAAAGTGTTGGAAATAGCCAAAACCGATATTATCAACCGCCGCCGGCAACCGGAAAAGCCTCCTATTGGTGGTATTTCCTTACGTAAGGCAAGTAAAAAATATAAGATATCACTTTCGACACTTTCAGATTGGGCTATCGCAGGACATATTAAAACCATTAAAATGACCCCCCATTACCGTTTTGTGGATGAATCACAAATTAAAGAAATCGCAAAACGTTATAAAAAAGAGAATGGCAGAGGAAATCGGGCGATTATTAAGATAGTAAAAGATTGTCCGATTAATAACTTATCGTAAATTACTGAAGATGTCTACTACGGACGATTATTGAATTTGTATTCGTCCGAACTTAAGCCTATAATCCTCACTAAGTAATACATAGTTAAATGCTTAGTGAG
Organism: Candidatus Omnitrophota bacterium; assembly: GCA_041653835.1. Taxonomy (GTDB): domain Bacteria; phylum Omnitrophota; class Gorgyraeia; order Gorgyraeales; family Gorgyraeaceae; genus UBA10183. Next base: position 772 of record JBAZEP010000043.1, on the reverse strand, counting down.
GGTTTAAATGGTTACTTTCCCGCAAGTCAATAAGCCCCTGAAGCTCACAATCTCGGATTCCGCGTTTCTTTCCTGGTTTAAATCTTCCCACCGTATTTCTGTGTGCCAGAACTGCGGCCGGCGTGCGCGCATCCGGCGTAATATCGCTATCTGCGGATACTGTAAAGCGCGCTGGCCGGCGGGAGATATCCAGGACTTAATCGCAGAGCTAGAAGCAAACAACGCCCCCGTTGGGCTTGATGCTTCTTCTCGTGTAACGGCCCGGGCAAAAGAACCCTCACTAAGTTCAGTCCCGGGCCTTACTGTTTCTCTCGATGTCGAAAACATCTGCAAATCATGCTCTTATGCGAGCAGAGCGAGGTCTTAAAAATGAAAAAGCTTATAAAAACGATAACCCCGGAACAGCAAAAATATTTTTCCGAACTAATGCTGAGATATAGAGACAACGTTGCGGGCACAACCGATGTAGAGCTATGTAAAAAAGCGGCAATTGCCTTATACCGCAATATGCGCATAAAACCTCCGCTCATGCTCCATTTTACATCGCCGTTTCTCTCTGTTATAGCCAGCACTTTAATCAAAAATCTAAAAGAGCAGCTTGACGGGCAGCTTTACGGGCAGCTTGACGGGCAGCTTCGCGGGCAGCTTGACGGGCAGCTTTACGAGCAGCTTTACGGGCAGCTTCGCGGGCAGCTTGACGGGCAGCTTCGCGGGCAGCTTGACGGGCAGCTTTACGGGCAGCTTCGCGGGCAGCTTGACGGGCAGCTTCGCG
>JBAZEP010000042.1:0-13607 GCA_041653835.1 Candidatus Omnitrophota bacterium | reverse complement strand
CCGGTACAGGCACATGGCGAAATGAAGCAGGGTAGCTAATATCCCTTTGACATTTATGCCGAACACCGTGCCGCAGGATATATTGTTAGCCATGGGAATAATATATCCGAGGTCCACGGGCTTGTATTTACGTAATTTCGCGGATTTTATAGTGTTTACTATATTCCGCGCCGCGCAATCGCCCTGGGCTATGGCAAACTGCACCGACATCCTTAAAAAAATATCCCCGTGCCTGACATGAGACGCGTCCCCTGCCACAAAACAATTTTTATCCAGCCTTAGGTATTCGTCCACCTCGATCCTGCCCTGGGGATTTTTTTTGACATCCAGGTTTTGTATAAAACCCGCTGTCTTCACGCCCGCGGCCCATATAACCAGGGCATTATTTAATACCGGAACACCTGAGATATAGACCTTGGGTCCGTCTATTTTCTCGATCTGCGAGCCTGCCAATACCTCCACCTTCAGCCGCTCAAGATTGGAACGGACATAGCTTTTCATCCATCCCGGCAAAGGCCCCAGGATATCAGCCGAACGTTCCACGATAATTATCCTCGGCCTGGAAAGTTTTTGGCTGTTCAGGAATATTGCCAGGTTAGCCGCTACCTCCACGCCGGTATATCCGCCCCCTCCTACAATATACGTCTCACGCCCTGTCTTTTTCAATTCCCGGGCAATGTTTTCCGCGTCCCGGACATCGTCCAGTTTATATGATCCCTGGCGGATATTATCATTCCCGTAAAAATTGGTCTCACTGCCGCTCGCTATAATAAGGAAATCATAGCCGAGCGTCCCGGCGCTTGTGGACACCTGCTTTTTCCCGATATCTACGGAGATGACTTCCTCGTTTATGAATTTGAATCCCGTCTTTTTACACATCTCTCCTATTGGGTAGGCAAGACAGTCCGGGTCTATGCCGCGGCCCAGACAATCAGGCAAAACAGGCAGGAAATCAGAGCTTTTCTTTCTATCTATGATAACGCCATCAAACGCCATGCCGGACAAAAAAATCCTCCTGGCCGCGCTAAGTCCTGCAAATCCCCCGCCTATAATAATGATCCTGTTTGTCATCTATTTTTTGATGATCTTGAACGGGCTGAAAGCGCGATCGCTTTTTTCGCCGTTAAAGAATATCTGCCTTAAACTCCATGTATAGACCTGGTTTTCCTCGAACCGGGACGCCGGGAGCCTGACCGGATACTCGTCCCTGGAATATCTTTGCTTGAAGATCAATGTCGAGGCAATAGTCTGATAGCCCTTATAGAGCCTTAATTCATAATAACTCGTTCTTACTATATCGGTCCTTTTCCACCTGAATTCAAGAAAATCACTGCCTTCCAGGCTGATCTTATCCGTTACAGGATAAAGCAGAGTAGGCGCGGGCATATATTCCATCGCGCTGCTACTTCTGTTCCTGTACGCGCCATACAAATCAACCGGAAAAACAAATATAAACAACAATAACAGGCCGGCGAAGCCCTTAGGGAGATTTTTCGAAAAGTTTTTTGTATTTACCATAGCCTTCTTTTTCCAGGTCTTCCTTGGGAATAAACCGGAGCGAGGCTGAATTCAGGCAATAGCGTAAACCTGCGGGCTGGGGGCCGTCTTCGAACACGTGGCCGAGATGGGAATCAGCGCCCGCGCTCTTTACCTCGGTCCTCGTCATCGAAAGGCTTTTATCCTCTTTCTCCACGATATTACCCGGCTCAAGAGGTTTGGTAAAACTGGGCCAGCCTGTGCCTGAATCGTATTTATCGATAGAGCTGAAAAGCGGCTCCCCGGAAACAACGTCCACATATATGCCTTCCCTGTGGTTATCCCAGTATTCATTATTGAACGCGGGCTCTGTGCCGCATTCCTGCGTTACCTTATATTGGATCGGCGTTAATTTTTTGACAAGGTCGTCTTTTTTCATGTCCTTACCCCATACCTTTTCCAGATACTGGTCGCGGCCGCATTTGACCCTGTATGACTTGTACCTGCCCGGGTTCTTTTTGTCAAAATTCTGGTGGTAATCTTCGGCCTTGTAAAAAACAGATGCCTTGACGATCTCCGTAACAACCGGCTTATCATATCTGGCAGAGTTACTCAGTTCTTCTTTGGATTTTTCAGCCAGGCGTTTTTGTTCGCCGGTGTTGTAAAAAATAGCTGTGGCGTATTGCGGCCCCCTGTCGCAGAATTGCCCCCCGGGGTCAGTGGGATCTATCTGGCGCCAGAACACATCCAGAAGCTCGGCGTACGACGTCTTGGAAGGGTCGTAAGTGATCTCTACCGCCTCGATATGCCCTTTATCGGCGTAATCTTCGTAATCCGGGTCTTTTCCTGATCCGCCTGTATAGCCGGATACCACCCCAGTAACGCCTTTCAATTTTTCGAAAGCCGGCTGCATGCACCAGAAACACCCGCCCGCGAAAACAGCCTTCTCATATTTTGTCTGACCGTACATAGTCATGGGCGCGCAGAAAAGAGTTATAAAAACCAGCAGGCCTTTAACCGTCCGCATAATAACTTTATGATACACGTATTGCTTATAAATACAATTGTCCGTTTTCGCTTTTTTCGGACTTTTTTCTACGCGTCAAATCTTCTTTGTGATGCCGTACTTGCCGGGGCCTATCATGAATAACGCTATGAGCGCTATTATAATAATAAAATTATATTCGTAGCCGCCGTTACCCAGGAAAAAGCCGTTCTTCAAATGGACCTTGATCATAGCCACGAGCATGAATATCATGAGCGGTAAGATAGCCGCTCTCACCCAGAGCCCGATCAGTAATAACGAACCTCCGATAACGCATGTATAGCCCGCCAGATATGACCATGTTATAGCCGGGGTAAAACCCATAGTGGAAAGCATCTTTGAGAACCCTTCCGCTCCGGGGCCGCCGAATAGGCCAAATGCCAGCTGCAGCCCATGGGCCAGGAACATTACTCCAAGCCCGATCCTTAATATCAATCCCGCGCTGTCCTTCATACCCACCTCACAAATTTTGTGAAACAAAATTTGATCCCGAGTCCGCCCTTATACCCGCGTATATGCGGCGAGGGACCTTTATCTATAAAACCGTTATTATGATCAATATCAAACTCATCGCCGCCTGCGACGCGATGGTAAATTTTGACGATTCCATTAATTTTATTTTATCCTCCGGGTAATTTTTCAATATCTCCGACGCCTTCACAAGAGGCGGGATAAGCAAAAAACAAAAAAACGCTGTTGGTTTAAGATGCCCCAGGGTAACATTCAGTATCACGCACAAGAAAACACAGGCTACCAAAATCCGATAAAATATATACGCCCGGGAACTTCCGAAAATGCTTACCCATGTAAACTTTCCGGCTTTTGAGTCATCCGGCATGTCAGGCACCTCATTGGCGTAAAGGACAGCGGTTGTCAGGAATCCGAAAGGCAGGGACAAAAGAAAACTTTTAAGGTCAGGGAATAAGCCTGTCTGGAGAAAATAACCGCCCATGACCAGCGCCGGCCCGAAAAGCAGGAATATTATTATTTCGCCCAGCCCGCGGTAAGAAAGCTTCAGGGGTTTCATGGAATAAGACCAGCCCAGAAAGATTATCGCGAGGAACACCACCACCGGGAAGATATCTTTTATGATAAACGCCAGCGCGGCCACCGCGGAAAAAGAAAGCGCGCCGGATATTATGGCGAGGGAGAGGTAAAACTTTTCAGTGAACACGCCCTCCTGTATTAATTTGGAACCGCCGAAAAAACCGAAGAATTTTTTGTCCCGCCAGTCAGCCCCGCTCCTGGAATCCGCGTAGTCATTTATGACATTCGCGCTGAGATGGGTAAATGTGACCGCGGATAGGCCAAGCAGGAAATTCAGTATATTTATACGGCCCCCTGCCGCTATAGAACCAAATATAAAAGGAAGCGCGCTCGCCGCGATAAACGGCAGCCTCAAAGCCCTTGCCAGGTCCTTAACAAAAAATAGTGTTTGTCGGGCCATTAGCCATATGTTAACATATCTGCATGTTAAGTAAAATAAAAAATACCCTGGAAAAAGAACTCGTACGATACACGCGCCGCGCGGACAAGCTATACTCGCTTAACAGGATATCACCCGCGCTTTTCAGCCACATCGAGGATTTTATCCTCAGGCGCGGCAAAAGGATACGGCCGATCTTATTCATCATCGGGTATCTCGGTTTCGCGAATAAACCGGCGAAAGGATTGTACACCGGCGCGCTTTCTATGGAACTTATCCATGATTTTATCCTGGTGCACGACGATATAATAGATAAATCCGATACCAGGAGAGGCAAGCTCTCCATGCATGCTATGCTTGACGCGTACCTCGCGAAACATAACCACGCGAAATATAGCGGCAAAGACCTGGCGATCGTCATCGGGGACATAATATACGCCATGGGTATCGCGGCATTCCTGGCTATCGACGAAAACCCTGGGCGCAAGGAAAAGGCGCTGAAAAAACTGATCGATGCCGCTGTTTTTACCGGCTCCGGCGAATTCCTGGAACTTATATACGGATCAAAAGCTATAAATAAGATAAAAAGAGGAGATATATATAAGGTATATGACCTGAAAACCGCTGTTTATTCTTTCGCCGCCCCTCTTTCACTTGGCGCCATGCTCGCGGGCGCCAGAAAAGAGGAAATCGACAGGTTATTCAAGTGCGGCATATACCTGGGCAGGGCGTTCCAGATAAAAGACGATATCGCCGATATCCTTGAGCCGGCCAAAACCAGGCTCATTGACCTGCGAGAAGCTAAAATAACCCTGCTTGTCTGGCATGCCTGCCGTAGTTCAGGTAAAAAAGAACGCCTGGCGCTGGAACGCGTATTGAAAAAAAACAACGCCTCTTATTCCGAACTTCTGGAGGCGCACGGGATAATAATAAATTCCGGCGCCATAGACCACGCCTGGACAGAAATAAACGCCTTTGCCAAAAAGGCAAAGGCGTTCTGCGCTAGTTCGCGCCTGCGCGAGGTTTACAAAAAAATCCTCATTAAGTACTGCGAAGAACTTCTTTCTTAAGCGCGGCGAGCGCCGAGTCGTAATCAGGCTGCGCGCTCAATTCCGGGACGATCTGGATATACCGGACAATGTCGTTCTTGTCCAGTATGAATATGGCGCGGCTCAAGAGGCGCATTTCTTTTATCAGCACACCGAATTTCATGCCGAAATCCGCGTCCCTGTGGTCAGACAAGGTCTTTACTATCTTTATATCGTTTGCCTGGCAGAATCTTTTCTGCGCGAAAGGCAGATCCATAGATATAAAAATGATGGCGAGCTCTTTGGAAAGCTTGGACGCCTCATCGTTAAAACGCTTTATCTCAGTGTCGCAGACAGGTGTGTCAAGTGACGGAACAGCCGCTATCAGTTTTATTTTATCCTTGAAGGTTAAAAGCCCGGCTTCTCCCATAGAGGTATCCAGAGCTTTGAAATCCGGCGCCTGCGCGCCTATTTTCAACTCATTGCCCAGCAATGTCACCGCGTTCCCCTTCATAGTCACTATATTTTTTCTTTCCACATTATCCTCCCGCGATTACCGAAAAAAATAAGGCCCGGATCTTTCGATCCGGGCCCCATTATGTCCGACGGATTATAACTTTACTACGTTTACGGCTTGTTCGCCCTTAGGACCATTCTGTATTTCAAACTCTACTTCCTGGCCTTCTTCTAAAGACTTGTAGCCTTCTCCCTGTATAACGCTGTGATGTACAAATACATCCTTACCGTTCTCAGGTGTAATAAATCCATAACCTTTTTGGTTATTGAACCATTTTACTTTTCCCTTTGCCATTACTCACTACCCCCTTTCCTTAAGATTATAGCAAATAATGGCAGAAACAAAAACGCCGCAAGGTTAGTGCTTTGTACCTTACGGCTCCAAACTTCTAATCCCTTATTTACTACTACTTTGCTAATTATTGATAGTATAGCATCTTTTATATTTTTGTCAACAACTATTTTTGTTTCACCGCCTTTTCCATAAACGCCATCTCCTCCGCGATGCCGGGCTCATCCGGCGCGAGTTCGGCTGCCCGCCGGATATGCGCGTATGCCTCTTCGAACCTTTTTGCCTTATAAAGGAGCTCCGCCTTGGTGCTCAGGATGAGGCCGTTGTCCGGATCCAGCGCGATGGCCTTGTCAACCAGCCTCAAACCCTTTTTGATATCCTTGCCTGACTCGTAACACGCGTACGCCTCATTATTATAGGCTGCCGCGAGGAGCGTTACGGTATCCTCGTCATTGGCGCCGTTATTGAACGCGTATTCCAGCTTCTCGATGCCTTTATCGTATTCCTCCATGGCTAAAAATATATTGCCCATCGAATACGCCACCTTCAGGTTCCTGGGGTCCAGGCGGTGCGCCTTGTTGATCCAGACAAGGGAATCCCTGAAATATTCTTTTTTATTAGTATGGAATCCCAGGTAGAGATACGTATTGGCGACTGATATATAAGTAGGGATATGATTTTCATTAAGCTCCAGCGCCTTCCTGAAAGACTCCATGACCAGGGATAAATTCTTTTCCATATCTTCGCGGGAAAAATCTCTTATGGCTGTCCCAAGCGCCCTGTGGGATAAGGGGTTTTTAGGGTCGATATTGACCGCTTCCTGGAAAAGCTCTATCAGACCGGCCTTATTCTTGACTTTATCGTAGCAGCAGGTATATATTTCGTAATAGAAATCCATTTCTTTATCGAGTTCAGCGACTATCTTCAGCTCTTTAGCGGCTTCTTTGTATTCGCCTTTAAGGACATAATATTTCAATAAATTCAAATGGCTGTTGATATTGGATGGATTGAATTTCAGGGATTTGAGCGCGGGCTTTTTGATCTCGTCGGTTTCGCCAAGATTGAGATATTCCCTGGCGAGATTGCCGTAGATTATGTCCCATTGGCTGTTTTCCGGGGCGAATTTTATTTCAGATTTCAACGCCTCCACGGCATCTTTGTATGAACCGCTATAATCGCAGACAAACGCCAGCGCGGCATAGTTGGTTTCATTGCCTGGATTTTTTTGTATCTCGGAACGGATATTATCAGCGGTCTCGCGCGCTTTTTCAGGGCTGATTTTCCCGGAGATAAATTCTTCCATGAGCGCCATGTCCATGGGAGGCTTATCGGCCAAGGCGGGAATCACCAGGCGGAATGAGAAGTACGCTATTATAACTATAATAGCGGCTATAATGATCTTATCTATCTTAAATATGCTCATATATTACTGTTATAGAATATAGCATATTTTAGAATTTAATCAAGTTTTGAGAATTATTGATGTTTTTTCTCTTTTTCTATGGGTATCACGCCCGCCATATCGCCTATCATGTTTATAAGCTGTGTATTGGAAGGCACCACTATTTTAGCGTTATTGGCCAGCGCGTTTTCCACTGCCTGGAGTTTCCTCAGGATCTGCGCGTTGCCCACGAAAAACTTTTCCGCGGCCTCATTAACCAGCATTATAGCCTCTGCCTCGCCCTGCGCCTCGAGTATCTTGGCCTGCTTTACGCCCTCGGCCTTTTTTATCTCCGCCCTTCTCGCGCCGTCAGCCACTGTCTCGGTAGCGGTGGCGAAATCTATAGCGGATATTTTTTCATTCTCGGCTTTTACGACCTTATTCATGGTCTCCTGGACGTCTTTGGGCGGGTCTATCTCTTTCAATTCCGTGCGCACGATGTCGATGCCCCAGGTCCCGGTTTCATCGCAAAGCGTCTTGTGTAATTCTGAGTTTATCTTGCCCCTCTCGCTATTCGCTGACTTCAGGGTAAGGGTGCCTATGATATTCCTCAGCGTGGTCCTGGCGAGGTTCACGATCTGCCATTTATAATTATTGACGTTGTACTGGGAATTCTTGACGTTTTCCTCGTCCGGCTTTACCCTGAAATAAACCTGGGCATCCACGCGGGCGTTGAGGTTGTCGTTGGTGATGATCTCCTGGGGCTCTGCGTCCACCATCTGCTCTGTCACGTTCACGAGATATATCTTCTCGATGATCGGGATGACCCAGTTGAACCCGGCGGCGGCGAAACGGTTATATTTGCCCAGCCTTTCGATAAGCCCCCTGTGGGTAGGCCTCACTATCCTGATACCCAGGAAAAATATAAATACTGCCGTAAATATTACTGTGTAAAAGATATTCATATCTACCTCCGAAGTTTTATCCTGCCGAAATGCACTTTTTTGCCATTTACCGTGAAATTCTTCTTACTGAGCCCTTCCAGGCCCATGCCGAATTTTTCCCTGAAACTCGCCGGCCTGACCTTTCCGCCTGTGCCAGGCGCTTCTATAAAATTTTCCCCGCCCGTAAAGAGCATTACGTGGACAATGGAATCAACGCCTTTTTTGCCCGACAGGAATATCAGGTCCGCGGGTTTTAACTCCGCCGCGTTTATCTTTTCCGCGGACATCCACTGTTCATGCGCGTCCCGCGGGATGTCGATGCCGTTGGCGCGGTAGGCAAGGTTGGTCAACCCGGAACAGTCAATGCCTTCAGCGGGATCCCTCCCTCCCCACAAATACGGGATCCCCAGAAAAAGCCCTGCGCTCTCAACGATATTCTTTCGTAAGATATCCTCGCTGACAGCAGCATGTATTATACCAGCATCTTTTTTATTTACCCAGCCAAAACTTTTTTCCCCTGTCCTCACCTTGTAAAAATCGCCTTCTCTGCCGGCTGTCTCGAATTTGGTCCCGGATGAAACATTGAAGAGGATATTGCCCGCCGCGGCCGGCGCCGCGAATACCGCGGCAACAGGGGAATTGATTACCAGGTCATGCGCGGGAGGGTCGTCAACAAACCTTACTTTTTCTTTACGGATATAGCCGGGATAACCCTGCCATTTGCTGTTATGCGTAAATTCCTTCTGCTCCAGCGCCTCGACATAGAACCAGCCGTCCTTGGAAAATTTATGCAAAAGCACCTCGTTGAAAAGCGCCTGAGTCTCGTTCAGGTCATCGTGGGCATAGCCGGGTTCCCTGTCCCGTGGTTCTTTTCTTATGTCCGCGGACTGGGAAGTGACTATAAGAAACCCTGACAATAAAACCGTAACGGCTCTTTTCATATTTTCGCTATTCCAGAGGGGGAGTTTTTCGAAGCTGTTTCTTTTCGGAATGTATTTTTTTATACCTGAGCATTTTTTCTTTGGCCCTTTTCGAGCGCTTCCTTTTCTGGCGGCGTATCTTTTCTCTTTCTCTTTCCGCTTCAGCTTTCCTGCCGAGGACAAGCGATTCTATCTTTGCGGTAAGTATTCTTCTCGCGAGGAACCTGTTCAGCGACTGGGAGCGTTCTTCCTGGCATTTGACTTCGATACCCGTAGGCAGATGCCTTAGATAGACGCACGACGAGGTCTTATTGACTTTTTGCCCGCCTTTTTTGGCAGAGCGGATGAATTTCTCCTCTATATCCGCCTCTTTGAGCCCCAGCGAATCCATCTTCGCCTTTAAAATGTCTTCTTTGTCCTTATTTACAATGAATTCCATGATCAGGCCTTTATCATTATAAGCATCATTTTAAACCGTTCGATAGCTTTCAAGGTGTGAGGTTTATTAGCAGGCATTATGATGGCATGTTCCGCCTTGACATTAGACGGTTTTCCGGAAATAGTGATTTCCGCCTCACCGTCAAGGATATATACCAGCGCGTCAAAAGGCGCGGTATGCTCGCTGAGCCCCTGGCCTTTGTCAAAAGCGAAAAGCGTCACTGTCCCGGTATTTTTCTTTATTATTTCTTTGCTTACAACCGCGCCATCCTGGTACCCGACCAGATCGATCAATTTTCCTGCCTTGGCGATGATATCCATTATCCCGCGCCTCCTTTAGCTGACTCGTTTTGATTATATCACAATGCCTATATCGACAGGTATGATTTTTCCGGTATATTCAGGGCCGGAATTCTTATAGAAACCTTGCTTCGGGAACTGGATGGTAACGGTAAGGCCGGCTTTTACAGCTGTCCCCAGGATTTCGCCTGTATCCGCGTCTAACCCGGAAGGCACATCCACGGAAATCACTAAAGCTTTTTTATTATTCAAATCGCTTATAATGCTCCTGGCTGGTTCTTTAATTTCACCTTTTAATCCTATTCCAAATATAGCGTCTATTACCAGTCCATGGTTTACAGGAACAGGTACGGAAATCTCGTGTATCTTCACCCCGATTTTATCCAGCGCTTCGGCATTTATCTTAGGATCATTTTTTAGATTTTGCCTTTGGCCGATCAAATAAACATCGACGTCTATGCCTTTATTAAAAAGATGCCTTGCCGCCGTAAATCCGTCTCCGCCGTTATTGCCTGTGCCGCAGAAAACAGCCACTTTCTTATTTTTTATTTTTGTAAGTTCTCCTATCGCGATTTCACTCACAGCTTTCCCGGCGTTTTCCATCAGCGTGAGGGACGGAATGCCTCTTTCTTCTATCGCTATCCTGTCCAGTTCCCGCATTTCTTTTACGTTTACTATTTTCATGCCCATAATCTTATTTACTTACCGCGCGGCAGATGGAATCGTCCCCGAATTTTTTTCTTATCTTGTCCACTGCTTTATGGATGTTTTCTTTTTTGATCTCATTTTTATTCTCAAACAGGGTTTCCTCTTTCAGGCAAAAATTAGAGACGCGGACTCCCAGGAGGCGCACCTTTTTATCCCTGATCTCAAAATTCCCATAAAGCTCCCTTATTGTCTCTATAAGTTCGTCTGAAAAATTCGTAGGGTCAGCCAGCGTCCTAGCCCTGGTATATGTCTGGAACCCCTCTAGCCTTATTTTCAATGTGATCGTCTTTCCTTTCAGGCCTTCTTCCCTGAGCCTGTCCGAAACCATTTCGCAAAGCCGCGCCAGCTCTTTTTCTATTTTCCCTGGGTCGCGGGTATCCTTTTCGAATGTTGTCTCATTACTGATAGATTTAGCCTCGCGCTCCGTAACCACTTCGCTTTCGTCTATTCCGCGGCTCATCTCCCATAGCCATTGGCCGTTCTTGCCGAATAGAGAAACAAGCTCGAGTTCGGTCCTTTCCGAGATGTCGCCTATTGTGAATATCCCCATGTCGTTCAAGACAGCTTTGGTTTTTTTACCCACTCCCCAGAGCAGCTCTACATCCAGCGGCTTTAGAAAACCCGGCACCTCTCCCTCTTTGACCTCAACCAGGCCGTCGGGCTTTTGTAATCCCGAAGCTATCTTCGCGGCCATCTTCGTAGGTGCGAGGCCGATTGACGCGGTAAGACCTGTTTCTTTTTTTATCTTGTCCTTTATAGCTACGCACATGTCCCTCGCCGAACCTATTAATTTATAGTCCCTGCTTATATCCAGGAAAGCCTCGTCTATGCTCACAGGCTCTATCTCGGAAGAAAAACTTTCCAGGATGCCGAGTATTTTTCCTGAAACATCGCTGTACTTTTTATAGTCCACCGGAAGGAATATCGCTTGCGGACATTTTTTGTAAGCGATAGAGATAGGCATGGCGGAGTGGATGCCGAATTCCCTTGCCTCATATGAACACGTGGAAACAACTCCTCTTCCCGCGCCTTGCCTGGGATCCGCGCCTACTACAACAGGTTTATCCCTGTAAGCGGGATTATCCCTTTGTTCAATAGCCGCGAAGAACGCGTCCATATCAATGTGTATGATATATCTATTTTTCATCTTCCGTTGCCGGTTAACGCTTCGCGGGATAATACTTCTTAGAAACTGCGCCGCAGGCGCATGAACGCGTTCTTGTTTTTCCCCATCATCCCAAAATCAGTGATAATATCCTCACCCCACGGGATATTTACCCCGAAAACAAGCTTCCACTGGTCGGTGATGTCATACGCGCATGACGCGCGGCAATAACCGTCTTTATCCGAAGGCGACCAAAAATTAAACAGCCCCAGCGTCACTGTCTGGTTTTTATATAACTTGGTGATCCTCTGGGTCAAAAGATGCCTGCGCTCGTCCCAAAAATAATCATTAGCGAGAAGCGCGGCTTTATAGCGGCTATAATCGAGTTTCTGCTCGTAGAGATACTGCGCTCCGACCTTAAGATCATTGCCCAGGTCCTTATCGTAGCCAACCATCCATTTAAGCATGGAGTTTTCTACGAGCCTATTATCGCCGTCGGGATCCTGGCGAGAACGATAATATCCTATTTCCATGTTCCCTATGCCTCCGGCGAAAGGCCCGCGCGCGCTGGCGCCGTACGCGTCCAGGCGCTCGTAAAAAAGCTGGCGGTTTGCCTCGTCCAGATAACTGCGCGGAGAAGGATCAAACCCGCGGTAATAATACAGCGCGCCTTCGGCGCTTCCGAATGTCCGGTAAATCCTCAGGGCGTATTGCATATTCCGGGCCTGCGAAGCCGGCTTTACCGCGTTGCGCTCGCTCTGCCTTCCGGCAATGCCTCCCTGGAAACTGTCAAAGAAAGAAAGTCTTTCCCCTTCGGGCAGGGTATTGGGGATAAAATGCGGCATGAGCACAAAATCTATATTTGCCTCTTTTGGATAAAACGATACGCGCAGCGCGTCGGAAGGCTTTTTTAAATATTCATCGTCCCTGCCGATATAGAATGAAACATAATCCTTGGGAAACAGATCGTTGATAAAAAGATAATCGCCCGTTCCCCAGGTCAAAACCTGCCGGCCGGCCTTAATATCCATAATGCCGGTCGGGCTGAAAACAAGATTAAGCTCGCGCGTTTCATAAGAACCCGTGGTCTCAAAATACTCATCCAGGGTAAAATCGCCTTTATACGTAAGCGCCCCGTTCCATCGGGATAAAAGATTTTTGTCCGGGATGACGTAGCGGGTCTTTAACTGCAGGCGCTGTTCAAGCATGTTATAATCGCCGTGCTTGGTCAGCGGATCGCGAGTAGTCTTCGCGCCATACGCTTGTTCAATGAAACCGTGCAGTTCCGGAAGATCCGCCGCCTGCGCGAACGAAGCGGCGAAAGGAAAAACCGCCAGGATTATAAAAAGCGCCCGCCTCATTATCTCACTCCTCCAGCCATTGCTGCGGCGGAGTGCGCAGGAAGCGCTCGGTGAATATATCGTCATTTAATCCCACGTCATACGCGACATCATTAAACTCCGTAACGGTATTGGCGTTCGAGTTCAGATCAGAGGCCTTCATCCTGGTAACCGTGGGATATCCCTGGATATCCTTCACTTCCAACGCCTCTATAACGCGATAAAGTTTCCCGGACTTATCGAAATACTCCGCCTTCATCGGAACAAAATTATTCTTATCGATCTTAACCATATAATAGGAAAACTCCACCATCGTGGCGTCTCTGGGCGTATTCTTGATAGTGTAATACGCTGTGTCATCCGCGGCTATTTCATGGATATCCAGGTCAATAGATCTGCCGGATATGTCCTCGTATAAGAACGTGGTCCCCGCGAAACTTGAGCGCTTGTCGGACGCGGCGACGCGGCGCACCAGGTCCATGGCAGGGAGATACAGCCAGCGATCGTCATCTTTGCCTACATGTTTCCAGACGATATAGCTCATCCCCTTAACGTCGTTCGGCTTGTGAAAATACACGAAATATTTCTGGTCGCCCCCTTCCCGCGAGTTCAGCTTCAAGATCGTCAACTGGCGCTGGCGGGTGCGGCCCTGGGAATCAGTGATCACCATAGTAGCTTTTGCCCTGCC
>JBAZEP010000041.1:0-13775 GCA_041653835.1 Candidatus Omnitrophota bacterium | reverse complement strand
CTCACGGAATCCAATACCTGGACAGGCAGGACAGTGCCGTATTTGGCGATAGCCTCTTCGCCCGCTATCTGTTCTTCCCATGCTATCTTGACGCCGGTGGCGTCAATGCACCTCTTAGCAGCCAGGCTCACTTCCCTTCCTATGCCATCGCCGGGAATTATAGTAACTTTATGGCTCAATTTTTAACTCCCCGTATTTCTTATAGTAGTTTATTATACCGCCCGCTTCCACAAGGTCTTTTTGGAACTTCGTAAATGGTTTTATGTGAAGCGTATATTGCTTGCGCGGCCCGACAATAACCCCTGCTTCCAGGTCAAGGTCTATAATATCATCTTTTTTTATCTTACCTGTATCGCATTCTATGAGCGGCAGACCGAGATTAAACGCGTTCCTGTAGAAAATCCTCGCGAAACTCTTCGCGATGACCGCCCGGCATCCGGCATATTTAAGCGCCATGGGCGCCTGTTCTCTGGAGGAGCCACATCCGAAATTGGTACCGGCGACAACGAAAAACTCGCCCTTGCCGGCTTTTTTATAAAATTCCGGATCAATATCCTCAAAGACATGCTTGGCCAGGTGATGGGGGTCTGTTATGGAAAACTTATACCTCCCGGATATAATAAGGTCCGTATTTATATCGTTACCGAATTTATATGCGATCGCTCTCATCTTAGCCTTTGAACGGAACGGTTTTAAACCGCTCCCTACATGTTCCTGACTTCTTCAGGATGCTTTATGTACGTCTTAAAAATATCTTCGTCGATAAGGCCTTTTTGGTAAAGCGCCTTGAGAGATTTGTCCATGGTGTGCATGCCAAGCTGTCCGCCTGTCTGTATATGCGTAAGAAGCTGTTCTGTCTCGTGTTCGCGGATAAGGTTTCTTATGGCGTTCGTCGCTATCATCACTTCCGTGGCAATGACCCTGCCCGGCCTGTCTCTCCTTGGCAGTAACTGCTGGGAAATAACCCCCTGCAAGGTGGTGGAAAGCTGTACCTTGATCTGCTCCTGCTGATAAGGAGGGAACACATCTATTATCCTGTCTATGGTCTGGGACGCGTCCGCGGTATGCAGTGTCGCCAGCACCAAATGCCCTGTCTCCGCGGCGGTAAGAACCGTGGAAATGGTCTCAATATCCCTCATTTCCCCTACTACTATGACATTGGGGTCCTGCCTCAGGGCATGTATCAGCGCGCTGGCAAAAGACCTGGTATCCGCGAATACCTCCCTCTGCTTAATGACGCTCCGTTTATTTATATGCACATATTCTATGGGGTCTTCCACCACTATGATTATCGACTGGCGCTCCGTGTTTATAAAATCTATCATGGCCGCGAGCGTAGTGGTCTTCCCTACTCCCGTAGGCCCTGTAACAAGGACCAGGCCCTGGGGTTTGCGGCAAAGATCCGTCACGACAGAAGGCAATCCAAGTTCCGCGATAGTCTTTATTTTTAAGGATACCAGCCTGAACGCCGCCTCAACGCTCCCCCTCTGCATGTGCACATTTACCCTGAACCTGTTCAATCCCGGGACATCCAGGGAAATGTCAAGTTCCAGGTCTCTTTCGAAAACCGCCTTCTGCTTGTCGTCGAGTATGCTGTAAATAAGCCGTTTGCAGGACTCCTTATCCAGTGTCGGAAAATTTAAAGGCATTAGCTTCCCGTCCACCCTTACGATAGGCGCGGAATCGACTGTAATATGAAGGTCGGACGCTCTTTTTTCAACGGCATTTTTTAAAAGGTCTCTTAGGTCCATAAAATGTCCTTTTCGGTTATGCTATATACTTCCTCGGATCCGTTATCTTGCCCTCGATCGCCGAAGCCGCGACAGTAGCCGGGGAACCCAGGTAAATAAACGCGTCCGGGTTACCCATCCTGCCTTTGAAATTCCTGTTGGCGGTCGAGATACATGCCTCGCCCGAAGCAAGCACACCGTTATGGGTACCTACGCATGGGCCGCACCCCGGCGCCACCACGCACGCGCCCGCTCTTACGAATTCCTCGATCATGCCTCTCTGCATTGCCTTTTGAAAAATATCCTTTGAGGCAGGGGCTATTATCATTTTCACGCTTCCATTGACTTTCCTGTTTTTCAATATGGAATGCGCTATGAGCAGATCTTCCATCCTGCCGTTGGTGCATGTGCCCAGGAACGCCTGGCCGATTTTTGTAGTTTTCAATTTATTCACGGGCTCGACATTATCTACAGTGTGCGGCTTTGCGACCTGCGGCACTATCTCAGCCACGTCGAATTCCAGCGTTTCGGCGTATTCAGCGTCTTTATCTCCTTTTATTTTATGCCCCACTCCTTTTATTTTATGCCCCTTCAGCCACTTATACGTCTTGTCGTCCGGCTCCATCAATCCCGCCTTCGCGCCCATCTCTATCGCCATATTGGCTATGGTGAACCGTCCGTCCATGCTCAGGCTTTTTATGTATTCCCCGGAAAACTCCACCGCTTTATATGTAGCGTAATCCGCGCCCAATTTTCCTATGATATATAATATCACGTCCTTTGAATAGACCCCTTTTACTGCCCTGCCTTTAAGGATTATCCTTATGGTTTCCGGTACCTTGAACCAGTTTTTGCCGGTGGCGAGCGCCACCGCGACGTCGGTGGAACCCATGCCTGTCGAAAAAACCCCGAGCGCCCCGTAAGTGCAGGTATGAGAATCCGCGCCCACGACCAGATCGCCCGGCAAGACCATGCCTGATTCAGGTATCACCTGGTGGCATACTCCACAGCCTATGTTGAACATCTTCAGGCTGTGCTCTTTCGCGAAATTGCGCATCTTTTTGTGCACCTCTGATACGCCTATGTTAGGGCTTGGGGCACTGTGGTCTATGACCATGCGGAATTTATCCCTGTCAAAAACCTTTTTCGCGCCGAGATTCCTGAAAGCGTCTATGACAAGCATGCTGGTCCCGTCCTGCCCGAAACAAAAATCCACGTCCGCGACCACGACATCTCCTGCCTTAGCGTCTTTACCGCTGTGGGAACTGAATATTTTTTCTACTATCGTTTTACCCATTTTTATCAAACCATTCTTCTATTCTATCCATGCCTTTTTTGATATTCTCCATACTGGTAGCGAAGCTAAGCCTGATGTGCCTGTCAGACCCGAAGACCTTGCCCGGCACAACCGCTACTTTCGCGTCGTTCAACAGCCTGTCGGTGAGTTCCATGCTGGACAAACCTTGCCTGCCTATCCTGCAAAATATATAAAAAGCCCCTCCCGGCTTCAAACAGGAAAGCCCTTTTATTTTATTTATCCTGTCCGCCATATAATTCCTTCTTTTCTCGAACTCATCTTTCATCTCATCGACAATGGTACCGGCGCCATTAAGCCCTTCCACTGTAGCCGCCTGGCTTATAGAAGAAGGATTTGAAGTGGAATGGCCCTGTATGTTCTTTATGGCGGATATAAGCTCATTATCCGGCGAAGCCAGGTAACCTATCCTCCAGCCTGTCATGGCGAAACTTTTAGAAACACCGTTAACCACGACTGTATTTTTAAAAATATCCTTATCGAGCGCCGCTATGGAAACATGGATATTTCCGTCAAAAATAATCTTCTCGTAAATCTCGTCGCTGATGATGAGTATCCCTTTTTCAGCCGCAAGCCTGCCTATCTCCATCAGCTCTTCTTTCGTGTAAACGGCGCCTGTCGGATTAGAGGGGCTGTTTATTATAAGCGCCCTGGTCTTACCGGTAATAGCCTTTTTAAGGTCGTGGACGGATATCCTGAACCCGGAGGAATCATCTGTCTCGATAAAAACCGGTTTCGCTTCCGCGAGCTTTACCATCTCTGGATAGCTCAGCCAGTAAGGGGAGGGTATTATTACCTCGTCGCCTTTTTCGCAAACTGCCTGGATTATATTGTAGAGTGAATGCTTTGCCCCGCAGGATACCACTATCTGGGAAGGAGTATAAGTAAGGTTATTATCTTTCTGGAACTTTCCGCAAATCGCTTTTTTCAGCTCATCCGTACCTGATTCAGGCGTATATTTGGTAAAACCCTGTTGGATGGCTTTTATCGCGGCCGCTTTTATATAATCAGGTGTGTCAAAATCCGGCTCGCCAGCGCCAAAGCCTATTACATCTACACCTTCCTGCCTCATCTTTTTGGCTTTGGCTGCGATAGCAAGGGTCAATGACGGGGAAACGCTTTTTGCTCGGGATGAGAGCCTCATATTTTTTTGAAATGTATATTTTGTAGGGGCGAATAATTATTCGTCCCTACGTAATTATTGATTAATCCCCTTTTCGCCCAAAAAATTTCTTAAAAAATCCAGGTCTCTGTATCGGTTTTTCGGGCTTCTTCGGCTGAGGCCCTTCTTTCCTGTGCTCCTCTTTCTTATGTTCTTCTTTTACGTGTTCTTCTTTCTTGGGTTCGGACGGTTCATGGGCCGTTTCCTGCGCCGCCGGTTTCTTCTCTTTCTTCTCCGCCTTCTTTCTGGGCTCAGGAGACTTTGGTTTTTCAACAAATTCAAGTATGGCCATCTGCGCGTTATCGCCGCGCCTTTTTTCCAGCAGCATGACCCTGGTATACCCGCCTTTCCTGTCCTTGAACAAGGGGGCTATCTCGTCAAAAAGTATCGATACAAGCTTCCTGTCACAGAGTATGGAATACGCCCTGCGCTGATTGGCTACTGTTTTTTCTTTCCCGAGGGTTATAAGTCTGTCCGCCAGGCGCGAAGCCTCTTTTGCCTTGGTCTTCGTCGTGCGAATAGCCTTGCTGATGATAAGGCCTTTGACCAGGCTCTTGAGCGTCGCCTTGTAATGGCTCCTCTGTCTTCCGAACGTTACGCTGTGTCTGTGGTGCCGCATATTGTGTGGTCCCCTGTCTCTATTTTATCCTGCTTTTTTATTTTTTAGATTCTTTCGGCATTTCCATTCCTAAAGAAAGGCCCATATCCTTGAGTATTTCCGCTATTTCCTGGAGCGATTTCTTGCCGAAATTCCTGTATTGAAGCATTTCCTGCTCTGTTTTCGTCACGAGCTCCCCTATGGTCTTTATGCGGGCCTCCCTGAGGCAGTTGCCGCTTCTTACGGAAAGTTCCAATTCAGAAACAGGGAGTTTCAGTTTCTCGAGCAATTCCTTGTTTTCCTGCGTTTCTTCCTCGCGAACCTCATCCTCAATCACTATCTGGCCGAATTTCAAAAATACATCGAGATGTTTCTCCAATATATGCGCGGAGTGCAGTATAGCCTCTTTCGGCTCAACGCTGCCGTTCGTCCATATCTCGAGCACAAGCTTATCAAAATCCGTTATCTGTCCAACCCTGGTATTCTCAACGCGGTAACTTACGCGCCTTACCGGGGCGTATATGGAATCCACTGGTATCCAGCCTATAGGCTGGCCCTCTTTTTTATTCCTCTCCGAAGGCACAAATCCCCTGCCCCTGCCTATCTCGAGTTCCATATTGAAATTCGCGTCTTTGGTAAGGGTCGCTATGTGTAATTCCGGATTTACCACCTTTACCGTATCGTCCGCGGTTATATCCGCCGCTGTGATCTCACCTTTTTTGGATGCCTTTAACCGCAGTATCTTAGGCGTGCGTGATTCCGACTTCAATATCAGCTGTTTTATGTTCAATATTATCTGCGGGACATCCTCAAGGACGCCGGGTATAGTCGAAAACTCGTGCAATACCCCGTCTATCTTTACGGAAGTAACCGCTGTCCCGTCTATGGAGGATATAAGGATGCGCCTCAGGGAGTTCCCTATCGTGGATCCAAAGCCTCTCTCAAACGGTTCCGCGATAAATTTTCCATATATCGCGGAATAACTTGCTTCGTCGCATTCCAATCTCTTAGGCATCTCGAAAGTCTTCCAGCTTATTCCCATTTTACCCCCTCATATTCGTATTGTAAGGGCGATCAATAATCGCCCTTACATTTTATTTTGAATATAATTCTACGATCAACTGTTCTTTTATATCCGCCGCGCTATCGCTTCTTTCCGGAAGCCTCGCGATCTTTATCTTACAATTCGCCTTATCCACTTCGACCCACGACGGATAAGCCCTGTCTTTCAATTTTTCAGCGGTGTCTTTGATCCTTTTTAATGTCTTCTCTTTCGGTTTCATGACCACTGTATCCCCTATTTTTACGGAGAAAGACGGGATGTCCACTTTTCTGTTGTTTACTATCACATGCCCGTGCATCACTATCTGCCTTGCCTCGGGCCTTGACGGCGCGAAACTTGACCTGAATATGACATTATCCAGCCTTCTTTCCAGCAATTCCAGGAGTTTCGAACCGGTAACGCCTTTTGAACGGCTGGCTGTCTGGAAATATTTCCTGAATTGTTTTTCAAGTATGCCGTATATCTTTTTTACCTTTTGTTTTTCCCTTAATTGAAGGCCATAATTGGAAAGCTTTGTCCTCTGGCCTTTTCCATGCTGTCCGGGAGCGTACGCCCTTCTTTCAACGGCGCATTTCTCCGTATAGCAGCGCTGGCCTTTTAAAAAAAGCTTACCGCCCTCTCTTCTGCATACCCTGCACGATGAAGCCGTATATCTTGCCATGAATATTACTCCCGTCTTTTTTACAAGGTTGAACCTTGCCTTGCTTCTGTTTGCTTACACGCGCCTCTTCTTCGGAGGCCTGCATCCGTTGTGCGGAATAGGTGTGACATCCCTTATGGCGCTTATATGAAGGCCCGCCGCCTGTATAGCCCTTATCGCCGCCTCCCTGCCCGAGCCCGGGCCTTTTACAAAAACCTCCACATCCTTGAGGCCGTGCTCAATAGCTTTTTTCGCGGCATCTCCCGCCGTAACCTGCGCCGCGAAAGGCGTTGATTTTTTGGAACCCGTAAAACCCACGGATCCGCAGCTTGCCCATGCTATCGCATTGCCCTGTTTATCGCTTATAGTGACTATTGTATTGTTAAAAGTCGCCAGGACATGCGCTATTCCGTTGGTAATGTTCTTGGAGGCTTTCTTTTTTGTTGTCTTGGGTTTATCCGTCTTCTCTGTCGTCATATTACTCCTTTGGGGCTGCCGCTGCCGTGGCTTTGGCTGCTTTTCTGGTTACGCCTACCGTCTTCCTGGGGCCTTTTCTTGTCCTGGCGTTCGTCCTGGTCCGCTGTCCCCTCACCGGCAGAGACCTTCTGTGCCTCATGCCTCTATAAGAACCTACGTCGATAAGCCTTTTTATATTCTGTGAAACCTCTCTCCTGAGGTCTCCTTCCACCTTGTATTCTTTTTGGATAATGGCGGTGATCCTAGAGACCTCATCTTCTTTCAGGTCTTTTGCCTTCGTATCGGGATTTACGCCGGATTGTTTCAATATCTTGTTGGAAAGCGGCCGCCCTATTCCGTAGATATAGGTCAGCGCTATCTCTATACGTTTTTCTTTCGGTAAGTCAATGCCTGCTATCCTCGCCATTTTTTCTCCTTTAAACTAAATTATCCTTGCCGCTGTTTATGCTTTGGGTTTGAGCAGATTATCCTGACAACGCCTTTGCGCTTTATAATCTTGCATTTGTCGCAAATAACCTTTACGGATGCCTTTACTTTCATTTTATCTCCAGTTCCTAGTTGCTAGTTACGAGTTACCAGACCTCTCTATTATTTCGCCCTATAAGTGATGCGTCCCCTTGTCAAATCATAAGGCGATAATTCCATCTTGACCTTATCGCCCGGCAAAATCTTTATAAAATTCATCCTCATTTTCCCGGAAACATGCGCCAGCACTTTATGGCCGTTTTCCAGCTCTACCCTGAACATAGCGTTAGGCAGTGATTCTACTACCGTACCTTCGACTTCAATCGCCTCTTCTTTTGCCATAGGTTCCCTATTTTCAAGGTTGATTAGGTTAAAATCAACGCCGCGCTATCGGTTATCGCTATTGTGTGTTCAAAATGCGCCGACAACTTTCTGTCTTTTGTAACCGCTGTCCAGCCGTCGTTCAAGATCTCTATCTCACAGGTTCCTTCATTTATCATGGGCTCTATAGCGAGCACCATGCCTTTTTTCAACCTGGGCCCGGTCCCCTGTTTCCCGAAATTAGGTATCTCCGGTTCCTCATGGAGGTTTCTCCCTATGCCGTGTCCCACAAATTCCCTGACAACGCCATAGCCGTGAGCTTCCGCGAATATTTGTATCGCGCTCGATATATCAAAGAGTCTGTTGCCTTCTATTGCTTTTTCTATCCCGATCTCGAGCGCCTTTTTCGTGATATCTGTCAGGCAAAGCGCTTTTTCGGAAACGTTATCCCCGACAGGCGCCGTAAGCGCGCTGTCCGCGTAATAACCGTTCTTTTCCACGCCTACGTCTATACTTAAAATATCCCCCGCCGAAAGCTCGATATTTCCGGGAATACCATGCACTATTTGTTCATTTAAAGACGTGCAAATAGCCCCGGGAAACCCCCTGTAACCCTGGAACGCGGATCTGGCTTTATGCCTTTTTATTATGTCTATCGCCCTTTGCTCCAGATCAGCGGTTGTTATACCGGGCTTTGCGGCTGCCTTAAGTTCCTCCAGTATCTCTCTGACTATCTTCCCCGCTTCAGAGATAAGCCTTAACTCATTTTCCGATTTTATGTCTATCATCGGTTTTGCCGGCCTTCAGTATCCCGGATAACTCGCCGTAAACCCTGGCCGCGTCAAGGTCGCCTGAAACCTCTTTAAGCAGGCCTTGCGCGCTATAATAATCTATCAGTTCTTTTGTCTGATTGTCGTAAACTTCCAGCCTCTTTTTTATAGTATCCTCTTTGTCGTCTTTCCTCTGGTAGAGCTCGCCGCCGCACTTATCACATATGCCCTGTTTCGCGGGAGGCATATTGACTACGTGGTAATTCGCCCCGCATTTAGAGCAAAGTCTCCTGCCTGTAAGCCTCGAAATGGCCGTGTTTATGCTTGTCTTGAAGTATATTACCGCGTCTATCGGCAATCTCAGCTTATCCAGCTCATCGTCCAATTTTTTCGCCTGATACGCGGTCCTAGGAAAACCATCCAGTATAAAATCTTTTTTGTCCGCGTTATTCTTTATAGCGTCCAGCATCATTTCTATCACTATATCATCCGGGACAAGCTCTCCTTTTTCCATGAACCCTTTTGCCTTTTTACCTATGCCGGTGTTATTTTTTACGTTCTCCCTCAGGATGTCGCCCGTGGAAAGATGCAGGAAGCCTTTTTTTTCATGAAGCATGACCGCCTGTGTTCCCTTGCCCGCGCCTGGCGGCCCCAATAAAACTATTCTCATATTTATCTCCTGCCCCTGATCTTCCCTTTTTTAAGGAACCCTTCGTAGTGCCTCATTAAAAGCTGGGATTCCACCGCCCTCATGGTATCAAGCATCACGCCGACTACTATCAAAAGCGCTGTCCCGCCGAAAAAGCTTGCTATGAGGTAAGGTATCTTAAGCCACGCGCCCAGCATATCCGGAAAAACAGCTATAAACGCGAGGAATATAGCGCCGGGAAGCGTTATCCTGGTCATTATAAAATCGAAATATTCCGCTGTCGGCCTGCCCGGCCTTACGCCCGGCACAAATCCCCCGTATTTTTTCATATTGTCCGCCACGTCAGCGGGATTGAACGTGATTGCCGTGTAAAAATAAGCGAAGAATATTATAAGGACGCTGTAAATAATAGTGTATACAACCTGTCCCCGCATCAATGCTTCCGCGAACCGCTGGAGCCCTGGGTTTGGTATAAATCCCGCCACAGTCGCTGGAAAAAGTATTATCGACTGGGCGAATATTATAGGTATTACACCTGCCTGGTTCACCCTTAAAGGTATATAGGTGCTCTGCCCGCCGTACACCTTCCTGCCGACTATCCTTTTGGCATACTGCACGGGTATCTTACGCTGGCCTTGGGTTATCAATATGACCGCCACCACCACCGCCACGCCTATTACAGCCATAAAGGCAAGTGTAAAGAACGGATATTTTATTATACTTTTCTGGGGAGCGAATATCAAAGTAAAAACCTGCTCCAGCGCCGTAGGCAATCTTGAAATGATACCCGCTGTTATAACCAGGGATATGCCGTTCCCTATGCCGTGTTCCTGTATCTGCTCGCCTATCCACATTATGAAAGCCGTGCCTGTGGTAAGTGTGATCACTGTCAATATCCTGAAACCCCATCCCGGGTCATCAACTATCTGCATCCCCTGGAACCTGGCCGGGCTCTCCAGCCAGAGGCTTATAAAAAACGCCTGCACCACGGAAAGGACTATTGTCCCATACCGCGTATACTGGATCATCTTGCGCCTGCCCCCCTCGCCTTCTTTCGAAAGCTTTTCAAGGTAAGGCACCACTGTCACAAGAAGCTGGAGTATGATAGATGCCGAGATATACGGCATTATGCCGAGCGCGAATATGGTAAGGCGCGTCAAGGCGCCGCCCGAAAACATATCCATGATGCCGAAAAGCCCGCCGCCCTGGGCCTTGGCTATATTGTTAAAGAACTGTATTAAAGCCGCGCCGTTCACACCCGGCGTAGGTATGTAAGCGCCTATCCTGTATATCGCCAGGAGCAAAAGCGTGATGAATAATTTTTTCCTGAGGTCCGCTATCCTGAAAGAGTTTATGAACGCCTGGAGCATTTAATTAATAATTTCGCATTTCCCGCCGACGCCTGTAATCTTCTCTTCCGCCGACTTCGAGAACGCATGTGCCTTGATATGCGCGGGAATCTTTATCTCTCCCTTGCCAAGTATTTTTAAAAAAGTGACCCGTCCTTTTATTATCCCCTTTTCTTTCAATAACTCGGGGGTTATCGACGCTTCTTTTTTCAATCCAGAGAACACGTCGAGGTTCACGATACAATAACCCGCGTTAGGCATTTTCCTGAACCCTCTTTTCGGTATTTTCCTTATAAGCGGCATCTGCCCGCCTTCGAAACCCGGGGATATTCCCGCGCCCGAACGCGACATCTGTCCTTTATGGCCCCTTGTAGATGTCTTGCCGTGTCCCGAGCCAGGGCCCCTGCCTACGATCTTTCTTCTTTTTTTGGCGCCTCTTGCCGGCCTTAAGTCCTGTATCTTCATATCTCACCTTCCGACATATCCCGTTCCAGCCTCAATCTCTTCAGTCCCTCGATCGTCGCCTTTGTCACATTTACGGGATTCGCGGAACCGAGCGACTTGGTAAGTATATCTTTTATCCCAGCGGCATCGCATATAGCGCGCACAGAACCTCCCGCGATGACGCCCGTACCTTCAAGCGCGGGCTTTAAAAGCACCTTTGCCGCCCCGAAATGGCCCATGACTTCATGGGGTATTGTCTTGCCTCTTAACGAGACCTTGAAAAAATTCTTTTTGGCGTTGGAAAGGGCCTTCCTTATCGCGTTCGCTACCTCATTTGCCTTCCCGTAACCGCATCCGACCGTGCCGTTGCCGTTACCGACCGCTATGAGCGCGGTAAATGAAAATCTTTTTCCGCCTTTTACGACTTTCGCGACCCTGTTAATAGTGATCACTTTTTCTATATATTGCTCTTCCTGGGAGGCGTCCATTCTCCTCGCCATCCTGTCTTTTGCCTGAATTCTCTCTGCCATATAATTGTATTGCAGGGACAGAACATTGTTCTATCCCTGCCTCCTTAAAATTTTAGTCCCGCTTCTCTTGCCCCGTCCGCTAACGCTTTTATCCTGCCATGGTACAGATAACCGCCCCTGTCGAATACTATTTTTTTAATGTCTTTCTTGGCCGCTTCCACAGCCGCGTACGCGCCCATTTTCTTGGCGGCAAGCGTATTGCCTCTTTTCGTGCCGGCTTCTTTTTTGAAAGCACTGTCACTGGTGGAAAGCGAAAGTATCGTATGCTGCGCCACGTCGTCTATAAACTGGACAAAAAGATTATTATGGCTCCTGTGCACGATAAGCCTGGGAACCTCTTTTGTGCCCATCAGCCGCTTACGTATCCTGTAATGCCTCCTGACCCTTCCTAATTCCGCCTGGCTTTTGATTTTTTTCTTCATCTTATTTTTCCGTTCCTCCGACCGCTTTTCCGGCCTTCTTCCTGACGAATTCCCCTAAATACCTTATTCCTCTTCCCTTATAAGGCTCCGGTTCAAAGAATGACCTTATCTCAGCGGCTGTCTGTCCAACCCTTGCCTTATCTATGCCTTCGATTATGATATGCGCCGGCTTTGGCGGGGTCTTTATCGTTATGCCTTCAGGGATAGGATAAATCACTTGGTGCGAAAAACCTAAATTCAGGGTAAGCTTCTTGGTATCTGATTGCGCGCGATAGCCGACACCGATTATTTCAAGGGTCTTTATATACCCTTCGCTTACGCCTTTTACCATATTGTTTATGTAAGCCCTTGTCAGGCCATGCATGGCAAAAGCTGCCTTATCTTCCCTTGTCCTTTTCACCATGATGTTCGAATCGGTTACCTGCGCTTCAACACCCGAAGGCAGGTTCCACTCCAATTTGCCTTTCGGCCCTTCCGCTAGAACCTTACCGGCCTCTATCTTTATCTTTACTTTATCGGGTACTTTTATCGGTTTCTTTCCTATGAGCGACATTATTTTTTCCTTATTTACAAGGCTGAACCTTGATTACCATACATAACAAAGCACTTCTCCGCCTGTCTGCATTTCCTTCGCCTGGCTGTCCGTCACAATGCCCCTGGACGTGGATAATATCGCCATCCCAAGCCCCCCGAGGACCTTCGGCAGCCTGTCTTTTTTTACGTAGATCCTGAGGCTCGGCTTTGATATCCTCTCGATGCCTTTTATGACAGGTTCCGCGTCTTTTGTATACCTCAGATAAACCCTGAGTGTCCCCTGTTTTTTATCGTCCATGAATTTGAAGTCCTTTATATATTTTTCTCTCTTGAGTATATTCAGGACCTCTTCGGTCATTTTGGAAAAC
This sequence comes from Candidatus Omnitrophota bacterium, assembly GCA_041653835.1. Classification (GTDB taxonomy): domain Bacteria; phylum Omnitrophota; class Gorgyraeia; order Gorgyraeales; family Gorgyraeaceae; genus UBA10183. The sequence continues at coordinate 938 of JBAZEP010000041.1, read as the reverse complement.
GGCATATCCACCTTTGTCTTGGCCGCCATATTTCCGTTCCTTATTATCGTCAGCGCGTTACTTATCGGATCTGTTAAATTCATGTATTGCTCCTTAATGAGCACGCAGCTTATGGAACGAAGTGAACATAAGCTTCTGTGCGAATTAATCCCGAGCAGCTCTAATTTTAAACGATGCTGCGAGGGACATTAACTATTCCTAATTATCAATTTTATCAAATCCCTCGCCGCTACTGCTTCGCTTTATTGCGGCTCGGGATAAGTTCGGACTTATGATTTACGTCGTCCCCTGGACTCCGTAAATCATGTCCTCACTTACCAACTTGCCTTTGTCACGCCCGGGATATCCCCGCGGGACGCCATTTCCCTGAAACACAAACGGCATACCTGGAACTTCCTGAGATAGGCGCGCGGCCTGCCGCACAATTTACACCTGTTATATTTCCTTACTTTGAATTTAGGTTCTTTTTTTTGTTTCGCTATTAAGCATTCTTTTGCCATGTATATTTCCCCTTATCCCTTATTGCTGAACGGCATACCGAACAATTTCAATAATTCGTATGATTCTTCTTTTGATCTCGCCTTTATATTCATTATGATATCCATGCCCTGTATCTTCTGGACCTTATCAACATCTATTTCAGGGAATATTGATTGTTCTTTTATGCCCATGGAATAGTTACCTCCTCCGTCAAAAGAATCCGGGGATATTCCCCTGAAATCCCTGATCCTGGGGAGGGCGGTGTTCACAAGCCTGTCCAGGAATTCATACATCCTGTTCCCTCTCAGTGTTACCTTACAGCCTATGGGCAGGCCTTTTCTTATTTTGAAGTTCGCTATGGCTTTTTTAGCCCTCGTTATGACAGGTTTCTGGCCCGCTATAGTTCCCATGTCCGCCATTGCCTGCTCGACGAATTTTATATCCTGGCTGCCCGCGCC
>JBAZEP010000040.1:0-13855 GCA_041653835.1 Candidatus Omnitrophota bacterium | reverse complement strand
TGGTTTATGTGCTTCAAAAAGCTTCCCATAGGGAAGACAGGCACTCCAAAGACTAAAGAATAAATAAGGTATGATGTTAAAAGGGCAAGGCGGCTGTAGGCCTTGCCCTTTTTAGCGAAGAAATAGCCTCTCTTGAAGCCGGAATTTCCTTGATAACTGCCATATCCAGCCTTATAATACATATCTAATATATAGCAAGAGGTTTACCCTCTAAGTTTTAAATTTTTGAATAGCTAAAATGAAAGAAACCATACTGATCGTAGAAGACGAAAAAGATATCATGAAAATGCTGGAATATAACCTTAAGAAAGAAGGGTTTAAGGTTATATCTGCCAGAGACGGCGAGCATGCCCTGGACTCTGCCGGCGCTACCCACCCTGATCTTATTGTTTTGGATTTAATGCTCCCCGGCATAGACGGCCTGGAAGTATGTAAGACCCTCAAGGGTGATACCAAAACAGCGCCTATCCCGGTTATTATGCTTACGGCGAAAAGCCAGGAGTCGGATAAGATCATAGGGCTTGAGCTGGGCGCTGATGATTACATGACAAAACCTTTCAGCCCGAGAGAGCTTGTCGCCCGCATAAAGGCTGTCCTGCGCCGTACGAAGGAAAAGGATACGCTGCCCGAGGTATTGAAAACAGGGAATATGTCCATAGATTTTTCTAAGATCATGGTGACGGTAAAAGACAAACCAGTAGAACTTACTTCTAAAGAGTTTGAACTGTTAAAGGTTTTGCTCAAGGCTAAAGGCCGGGTCCTCTCCAGGGACTATCTGCTGGATACTATCTGGGGTTTTGACCAGGCGCTTGAGATCCAGACCCGCACAGTGGACGTGCACATACAGACCCTCCGCAAAAAATTGAAGAGCGAAGCGAAACGCATTATTACAGTCAAAAATTATGGCTATCGTTTTAAGATGGATCCGGAAGAAGATTAACTCCCGCAATTTTATATTCAAATTAACATTCTCCTATGTTTTTATAATCTTAATTTCATTTGGATTTATAGCCTTCTCTTTAGATAAAAAACTGGAAGAAAACGCCCTCCAGGATATTAAGGCATCCCTCGTAAATCAGGCATATCTGATAGAAACGCAAATCTCTTCGGAAGCTTTAATAAAAGAAAATACCGCCTTTCTGGATCCCCTCGCGAGAGAACTGGGCCATAAAATAAAATGCCGTGTCACTATTTTGAATAAACGCGGCAAGGTACTGGCTGATTCCGAAAAAACCTCCACAGAAGCCCTGGAAATGGAAAACCATATAGACAGGCCTGAGATAAAGGCAGCTTTATCCGGGCTGACAGGCGAAGAGATACGTTATTCCACGACCCTTAAGATGGATATGCTGTATGTTGCCCTGCCGGTCAGGGGCGGTCCGGAAATAACAGGGATATTGAGGCTTGCGTTACCTCTTTCGGATTTGAGGGAGATACTCTTCGCTATAAGGAAAGCTATTTTTTTCAGCCTGTTTTTTGCCCTGGGTCTGGCTTTTGTCCTGGGGAGCCTCCTTACACGCGCGGTTATCAAGCCTATCAATAAAATGATTTATGCCTCCCGTAAATTTTCCCAGGGAGATTTTAGTCATAAGATATATCTGGATTCCAGGGATGAGTTAGGGGAACTCGCCGTTACCTTAAATACAATGGCGCAGAACCTGGAAGATAATATCAACGAGATCAAGGTCAAGAACCAGCACCTCACGGCGATCCTGGAGAGCATGGCGGAAGGCATAATAGTCGTGGATAAGGACAGCCGCATAGTGTCTGTCAACCCTACCATTGAAAAGATATTCAATATCTCAAAAAATGATTTAACAGGCAGGAGCTTCCTGGAAGCGATACGTAATAACGATATGGCGGACATAATAAACGAGGTTTTGGATAAGGGCAGGTTCACGTCGCGCGAATTGTCCCTGGTCCTGCCTGTGCAGAGGACTTTCCAGGTCAATGCCTCTCCTGTTTTTGATAAAGATTTGGTAAGCGCTTGTCTCTTGGTCATCCACGATATTACAGAGATAAGGAAGCTGGAAACCATGCGCCGGGACTTTGTCGCGAATGTTTCCCATGAGTTGAAGACGCCGCTTACCTCTATAAAAGGTTTTACGGAAACTCTCCTGGAAGGCGGCCTGGACGACAAGGATAATAACATCCATTTCCTGAAAATAATCCATGCTCATGCTGAACGCCTGGATAAATTGGTGAATGATCTTCTTTCTCTTTCGTATATCGAGTCCAAAGAGATACTGTTGGAAAAAGAAGTTTTTAATTTAAGGGAAGAGGCCGAGAAGGTCATCGCGGGATTTACCGCCCAGGTAAAAATTAAAAATATAGATATTAAGAATGAGTTGGACGCGCGTCTTACTATAAAGGCCGATAGAGACAGGATTGAGCAGGTATTCACGAATCTCATAGATAACGCTATAAAATTTAACAGGGAAAAGGGTGCGGTCAGTATCTACAGCCTGGAAGAAAGCAACAGGCTGAAGGTAGTTATCGAGGATTCAGGCGCCGGGATCCCCGGGAAAGATGTCCCCCGTATTTTTGAACGGTTCTACCGCGTGGATAAAGCGCGTTCGCGCGAGCTCGGCGGCACAGGCCTCGGCCTTTCCATAGTAAAGCACATTGTTGAACTGCACGGCGGTACCGCCGGGGTTGAAAGCACCGAAGGCCTCGGCTCAAAGTTCTGGTTTACACTCCCTATATAATATTGTTCGAGCTAAAGACTATAGCTTGACAAGTAAGCTTAGTCGAGAACTTTTCGACTAAGCTTACTTTTTTATGCTTTCTTGACCGCTCGAAGAGTATTTTTTTCACTTCAAAACTTTACCCATATTTTACCTTGCCTTGAAGCGCATTTGACAGCCTCCTTGTATACTTTCAGTTGAAAATGAAAGGAGGTGAAAAATGGTTACGCAGGCTATGTCGGCGATACGGAAGGATTTCGTCGCCAGTCATTTGCGCTCGCAGGTCAACAGGCTCCAGAATATCCTGGATAATATAGAGGAAGAAAATAAAGTAGATTCCTGTTACGCGCATGAATCTATTAAAGAGATAGAAACCAACCTGCGCCAGCTAAGGAAGCTGTGCGCTAATTAAAAAGGAGAAAATGAAATGAAGAAATTATTAATGTTGACCGCGTTGGTTGTTTTTACGCTGGTTGTATGGGTATCTTCCTCGCGCGCCGGCGAAATAGATATATTACTCCAGAAGCTGGTGGAGAAAGGCGTCCTTACCCCGGGAGAGGCCCAGCAAATAGGGACCGAAACAAAGGAACAGGTAAAGGCGGATATAGCCGCGGGCAAGTTTTCTTCTTTACCGTCATGGGTCCAGAACACCAAACTTAAAGGCGATTTCAGGATGCGGTATCAGACTGAAAAGAAGCAGTCGGATTCGGACCAGAAGGAGAGGCCCAGGATAAGGATGAGATTGGGCATGGAGTCAAAGGTAAACGACCAGACAAAGGTGTATTTCGGCCTTGCCAGCGGAAGTTCTGCGGATAACCGCTCCACAAACCAGAATTTCGCGAATTCCTTTGAAAAGAAATCTATATGGATAGACTACGCATATGTTTCATACGCGCCTGCGGCATGGGCTGCTTTGCAGGCCGGAAGGATGGCAAATCCTATATGGCGGCCAAGCGACTTGCTCTGGGACAGCGATATAAATCCCGAAGGCGGCTCTGTGGCGTTGACAAAGACACTCAATCCCAGTCTGGATCTTTTTATCAATACAGCTTATTTTCATATAGATGAAGATGAAACCGGGACAGCCGATCCTAACATGGTTGTAGCTCAGCCGGGTTTTAAATGGAACATAAGCGAAAGTGTAAGTCTGAAAAACGCGCTTTCCTATTACTGGTTCAACAGCGTTAAGAACCAGGATCTGGACTACGAGAAGAATACGAACTCGCAGGTAGGCGGTGTTGCCGATGGGCTTCTCCTTTATGATTATGACGCATGGGTACTGAGTTCGGAACTCGGCATAGCCGAACCCAAATTAATATCAGCTTGGGTGCCGTATCTGGCTTTATTCGGGGATTATGTCAATAATACCGATCCCTCTGACGCTAATACCGGCTGGCTGGCAGGTCTTAAATTCGGTAACAAAAAAGTCGCGAATTTTGGCGAATGGCAGTTCAAATATCAATACAGGAAACTCGAAAAAGACGCGTGGCTCGACATATTTCCTGATTCAGATGCTTATGGCGGCTCAACCAACATAAAAGGCCATGAAGCCGTACTTACATACGGCCTTAACAAAAACTGTTCCTTGGATCTGGATTATTATGTAACAGATCTGATAACAGGTACAAAGAATAAGGAAAAGCTTTTTCAGGCGGATTTGAATTTTAAATTCTAAAATAATGCATTGTAGGGACAGAACATTGTTCTGTCCCTACAATAAAAGGGGGTTAAAGATGAATGTCTTAAAAAAATTATTTACAGCGGGGTCACTGGTAATAGCGCTGGCTGCCCCGTGCTACGCGGAAAAGCTTGTAATAGCCGGCTCCACTACGGTACTTCCTATCGCGCAGAAGGCGGCGGAAGAGTATATGAACGCGAATCCTGATGCCGATATATCTGTGCGCGGCGGAGGTTCAGGCGTAGGTATCGCCGGGATAATAGACGGAACATGCGACATCGGCGATGCTTCCAGATCTATTAAGGAAGCGGAGCTTGATAAGGCAGTAGCGAACGGGAAACAGCCCAGGGCGCATGTAGTGGCAATGGACGGGATATGCGTTATAGTGAATCCTTCCAATCCGATAGACGCTTTAACAAAAAGCCAGGTAAAGGACATATTCACCGGCAAAATATCAAACTGGAGCCAGGTTGGCGGCGATAATGAAAAGATCGTGGTTGTTTCGCGCGATACCTCGAGCGGGACATTCGAGGCGTTTGGGGAACTGGCGTTAAATAAAGCAAAAGTAAGGCCTGACGCGCTTATGCAGGCGTCAAACCAGGCCGTAGCCACGACTATAGCCGAGACACCCGGGGCAATAGGCTATATAGGATTGGGATATTTATCATCGTCCGTGAAAGCGCTTGATATCGACGGCGTAATGCCTTCAAAAGAAACAGTCCTTTCCGGTAGATATCCGATAGGCAGGCCTTTATTCATGTACACAGACGGCAATCCTAAGGGAATGGTAAAGGATTTCATCGATTTCATATTAAGCAAAGAAGGCCAGAAGATGGTGGAGCAGGAAGGGTTTGTAGGTTTGAAATAACAAGATGTAGAGGACGGTCACGATCGTCCTCTACTCATTTACCCGGGATCCGGCTTAAACCGGGTCCCGGCCTCCTTATGATAAGAATAAAAGAAAAAATATATAAATGGATCTTTACCGTGTTAGCGTTTTCATCGCTCGCGTTCCTTATAGGCATTGTAATAGTGCTTTTCAAGGAAAGCCTGCCCGTGTTCAAAGAGGTCAGCGTATTTAATTTCCTTTTAGGAAGGGCCTGGTACCCTACATATGAGCCCCCTGAATTCGGGATACTGCCTTTAATACTGGGATCGGCGTGGGTCACCCTGGGCGCGATAGCCGTATGCGTGCCTTTAGGCGTAGGCAGCGCTCTCTATCTCCATGAACTGGCCGGCCATAAGCAACGGGCCATACTAAAGCCTTTGATCGAGATACTGGCGAGCATACCTTCGGTTGTGTTCGGGTTTTTCGGCATGGTGGTGCTCATGCCGTTTTTACAAAGAACATTCCATATACCTACAGGACTCAATGCCTTGAACGCCAGCCTGATACTGGGCATCATGGCAGTGCCTACCGTGTGCAGTCTAGCGGAAGACAGTCTCAGCTATGTGCCGAATTCGTTCCGCGAGGCGTCGTTCGCCGTGGGAGCGACAAGATGGCAGACGCTGACAGGGGTAGTCATACCTGCCGCGGGCTCGGGCATAGCCACGTCCATAATACTCGGCATGGCGAGAGCCATAGGCGAGACCATGACGGTTCTTATGGTGGCGGGAGGCGCGGCAGTAATACCGCATTCATACCTGGAACCGGTCAGGCCCATGACAGCCACTATAGCGGCGGAGATGGGGGAAGCGCCCATGGGCGGCGCGCACTACCACGCGCTTTTTGCCATAGCGCTTGTTTTATTTTTAATAACGTTCGTGTTCAATATATTCGCGGAAATTATAAGCAGGAAATTCAGGATAAAGTTAGGATTAAGCGGATGAGCAGAAAGGGCGGAATGAAGAAGAATTTTGCGCAGAACGCCGGGTTTTTAATGCTGTTCCTTTGTATGCTTGCGACCCTTTTCTTTTTAGGCGCCATAATATATTTTATAACCGCGAGAGGCTTTAAAGTGATTTCCTGGGAATTCCTGACCCAGGTACCGAGAATGAGCATGACCGAAGGAGGGGTAGGCCCCGCGATCGTTGGTACATTTTACCTGACGCTGGGAGCCATAATATTTGCCCTTCCTTTAGGCCTTGCTTGCGCTATTTATCTGTGCGAATATACCCCAAAAAGTTTTGTCGTGAATATTATAAGGATAAGCATCAATAACCTGGCAGGAGTGCCTTCAGTAGTATTCGGACTTTTTGGCCTGGCTGTTTTCGTGAATTTTTTCAAATTCGGCGTGTCCATTCTTTCAGGAAGCCTTACATTGGGTATACTCGCGCTTCCCATGATAATATCCGCGAGCCAGGAAGCGCTTATGGCTGTTCCGCAGTCCATAAGGGAAGCGTCGCTTTCATTAGGCGCCACAAAATGGGAAACGATAAAGAATATAGTTTTACCGACAGCCTTGCCGGGCATTTTGACCGGGATCATTCTAAGTATAGGCAGGGTGGCGGGAGAGACAGCGCCCATACTTTTTACCGCGGCCGCGTTCTATACGCGCGGTTATCCAAAGTCTATTTTTTCCGAAGCGCAGGCATTGCCGTATCATATTTACGGGTTGATGACGGAAGGTTCCCACCCGGTTAAACAAAAAGCCATTGCTTACGGATGCAGTCTTATACTTTTATTCATGGTGCTTTTAATATCCACCGCGGCGATCGTCATACGCCAGAAAAGGGGCAGGCAGAATGCTTAACAGGACAAAAATAAAAGTCGAAGAATTGGATTTTTTCTACTCAGGATGCCATTGCCTGAAAAATATTAATATAGATATTTTCGAGAAGCAGGTAACGGCCATAATAGGGCCTTCGGGATGCGGAAAATCCACGTTCATCAGGCTCCTGAACCGCATGGACGAAGTGGTGCCACATACGAGCTTTACGGGCAGGATCTATTTTGAAGATATAAATATACTGCACCCGGACATAGACACGGTGGAAATAAGGAAGCGAGTGGGCATGGTCTTCCAGAAGCCGAACCCGTTCCCCAAAAGCATATTCGAAAATATAAGCTACGGCCTTAAAGTGAACGGTATCAAAGACGGGTCGTTCATAGAGGAAAAAGTAGAGTGGTCTTTGAAAAAAGCCGCGTTATGGAACGAGGTGAAGGACAGGATCCACGAGAGCGCGTTAAAGCTTTCCGGAGGGCAGCAGCAGAGATTGTGCATCGCGCGGTGCCTGGCGGTCCAGTCCGAGGCAATACTCTTTGACGAGCCGTGCGCCAGCCTTGACCCTATATCTACCGCGAAAATAGAAGAGCTGATCATGGAACTCAAGAAAGAATATACCATTGTTATAGTAACTCACAATATGCAGCAGGCGGCAAGGGTCTCGGATCATACGGCGTTCTTTTTGCTGGGAGAGCTTATAGAGATGGGCAAGACACAGGATATTTTTACAAAACCGGCGGATCCGAAAACTGAAGCTTATATCACCGGCAGGTTTGGATGAAAGAGAGGTGAACATGAAAAGATATATAGATACTGAACTGGCAGGCCTCAAGAAACAGCTTTTGAAAATGGGTATGCTGGCGGAGGCCTCGATATTTGAATCTATTGAGTCGCTGAAAAACCTTGACGCGGAAAGGGCCGGAAGAGTTATCTCCGGGGACAAGGCTGTCGATGAACTGGAGAATAATATAGATGAAATGTGCCTTAGATTTTTGGCGCTGAAACAACCTGTCGCGCTGGACCTGCGTTTTGTTACAATGTCCATGAAGGTTACCACCGATCTCGAAAGAATCGCTGATCTGGCCGTAGATATTGCCCAGCGTGTCATAGAGCTCAGCGGAAAACCTCTTTTGAAACCGCTGATCGATATCCCCGTGCTGAGCGACCTGGCAAAGTTGATGACGAGAGACGCTCTCAGCGCCTTTATTAATAAAGAGCCTGACCTTGCCGGAAAAGTCATTTTACTCGACAGCGAGGCGGACAGATTGCGTAATCTTGTGCAGAAGGAACTTGTGGAAGGGTACATATCTAAAGACCTGTCTACGGTATCCAGGGCAGTCCCTCTGCTATTGGTCGCGCGCCATCTTGAGCGTATATGCGACCACGCGACGAATATAGCCGAAGATGTTATTTACATGGTAAGGGGAGATATTGTGAAACATCATCCGGAAAGATTAAAAAAGAAAGTTCTTTTTATCTGTGTCCAAAACTCATGCCGCAGCCAGATGGCTGAGGGCTTTGCCAAAGCCCTTGGGAAAGACGCGATGGAAGTATATAGCGCCGGCTCAAAACCACGCGGCACTGTTGACCCTCTCGCCATACAGGTAATGAAAGAAGCGGGGATCGATATTAGAGGGCAAAGGTCAAAAGGATTTAACGAAGTAAGCCATATAAAATTTGACCAGGTTATAAGCATGGGGTGCGCTGATGTCTGCCCGTTTTTCCCCGCGAATGAGCATACCAGATGGCAGATAGAGGATCCCAAAGGTAAAGACATTGAAACTTACAGGAAAGTAAGGGATGAGATCAAAAATAAAATTTACATAGATTTTACATAGATTTTACGTTACCCTAACATAGGCGGTTTAAAGTAGTATAAAAAGGAGCGTCTATGTTAAAAAAAATATTTATTGTAACTTGTTTAACGGTTTTTCCCGCTTTTTGCCTTGCCTCGCCTGACAATAATTCCATCCAGATAAAGGGTTCCGATACCATGGTTAACCTCGCCCAGTCCTGGGCGGAAAAATACATGGAGAAAAATTCCTCAGATTTTATAGCGGTTACCGGCGGTGGTTCAGGAACGGGGTTATCGAGCCTTATAAGCGGCACATGCGATATAGCCATAAGTTCGAGGAACATAAAAGAGAAGGAAATAACGCTTGCCAGGCAAAGGGGTATTAATCCAAACGAGATAAAAGTCGCCCTGGATGGGCTCGCAGTAGTGGTAAGCCCTGCCAATCCTGTTAGCGAAGTTACTCTTGCTCAACTCGCGGATATTTTTACAGCGAGGATCACGAATTGGAAGGAGCTGGGAGGCAAGGATGAAAAAATTGTCTTACTCTCCCGCGAAGTAAATTCAGGGACGCATGTTTATTTTAAGGAACACGTATTAAGGAAAAACGACCCAGCGAGCAGGGAAGAATTCGCTCCGGGCGCGCTTATGCTTTCGTCTTCCCAGGCGATTGCTGATGAGGTAGCGGGCAATCCCGCGGCTATTGGTTACTATGGCATGGGATATATCTCAAAGAACCAAAAACCACTAGCCATAGCCACAGACGAGAACTCGGCATACGAAGCGCCTACAATAGAGAATGTCATAAGCAATAAATATCCTATTTCAAGGCCTTTATTCTTTTATACCAATGGCGCGCCTGAAAGCCTTGTGAAGAAATTCATAGATTTTGCCCTTTCCAAGGAAGGCCAGGATATCGTGATCGCGACTGATTTCGTGCCGGCCGCTAAGTAAAATATATGCGTAAGCTCAAAGAATTTATCATTGAAAAACTCATACTCCTTTGCGGGCTGGCTTCGATATTCTTTGTGGCCATGATATTCCTTTTCCTGCTTAAAGAAGGCCTCGCGGTATTTACAACAGTAAACCCTTTTGATTTCCTGTTCGGTAAGAGCTGGTATCCTATCTCTGAACCGGCACAGCTGGGGATTTTACCGCTCATCCTCGGCTCTTTACTGGTTACACTGGGCGCCGCGATAATTTCCATCCCTATAGGAGTGGGTTGCGCGGTCTATATCGCTGAAATAGCGCCGCCAAAGACCAAAGAGACCCTGAAAGCAGGGATCGAGTTATTAGCCGCTATCCCAAGCGTGGTTCTGGGATTTATCGGCATGGTAACGCTTGTGCCGTTAGTAAAGAGTATTTTTCATTTGCCTACAGGCCTGACCGCTTTATCCGGCTCTATTATGCTCGCCTTTATGGCTATGCCGACAATAGTTTCTATCGCGGAAGACGCCTTATATTCAGTCCCAAAGACATATAAGGAAGGGGCGCTCGCCCTGGGAGCTACGCATTGGCAGACAATATGGCGGGTGATGCTTCCCGCGGCGTCAAGCGGCATACTCGCCGCGGTTATGCTCGGGATCGGCAGGGTAATAGGCGAAACAATGGCAGTAATGATGATCACGGGAAACGCCGCTGTAATACCACAGAGTATTTTAGCGCCTGTCAGGACCCTGACCGCGACTATTGCCGCTGAAATGGGCGAAGCGGTTGTAGGCAGTGAACATTATTTCGCCTTATTTGCCGTAGGTATAGTTTTATTTGTGATCAGTTTCGCTATCAATGTAACAGCGGACTTGTTTTTACATAAGAGGCAATGATGAAGAATCCTTACAGGACGCAAAAAATTGCGTTTTTCTTTTTATTAGTGGCCACACTTTTGATAGTGATCCCTGTGGGTTTGATCGTAGTTATTATTATCCAGAAGGGCATCCCCGCGATCAACTGGCAGTTCCTTTCAGATATGCCCAGGCAGGGGATGCGGGCAGGAGGGATATTTCCCGCGATCATAGGTACGATATATTTAGTGACCGGCGCTATTATCTTTGCCTTGCCCATAGGGCTTCTCGCCGCGATATACCTGAGCGAATATTCAAAAGATAACATGCTTACGCGTATCATAAAATTAGCGATCGTAAACCTCGCGGGCGTGCCTTCAGTGGTTTACGGGCTTTTCGGCCTGGCTCTTTTTGTGGTATTTTTTAAATTCGGTGCGTCCATTATTTCCGGCTCGCTCACTCTCGGGATCATGATACTGCCTGTAATTATCACGACCTCGCGCGAGGCATTGGAAAGCGTCCCATATTCTTTCCGCGAGGTGAGTCTCTCTTTAGGCGCGAGCAAATGGCAGACAATAAGGCATATTGTCCTTCCTAACGCCATACCGGGCATATTGACCGGGACCATTCTGGGTCTCGGAAGGGCGGCAGGGGAAACAGCGCCGATACTTTTTACTGTCGCGGCTTTTTATTTGCCGCGGCTGCCTGAGTCCATCTTTGACCAGGCAATGGCATTGCCGTATCATCTTTATGTTATTTCCACGCAGGTGCCGAATGTCGATGAAAAAGTAAGGTATGGGACAGCGCTTGTGCTATTGGCATTGGTCTTATTCATGAACCTGGTCGCGATAATAATCCGCTATAAATTCAGGAAGAAAAAGAAATGGTAAAGTTCGAGATACATAATTTAAATATATGGTTTGGGGCCACGCACGCCATAAAGCAGGTGAATATGGAGATCCAGGCCAATGAAATTCTAAGTGTAATAGGGCCGTCTAATAGCGGCAAGACTACGTTCCTCCGCGCGCTTAACCGCCTTAATGAGCTTAATATTAATTATAAGATAACCGGAGAGGTGGAGCTCGAAAGAGAGGATGTACGCGGTATAGAAATAGAAGAGTTACGCCGTAAAGTAGGCATGGTTTTTGCCCTGCCTCTGCCCCTTCCATTATCCATATTTGATAATGTGGCATACGGGATAAGGATGCACGGTGAAAAGAGAAAAGAAAAAATAGAGGGAAAAGTCGAAGAAACCCTGAAGCAGGCGTATCTCTGGGAAGAGGTCAAGGACAGGCTGAGCGAATCAGCTTTTAAATTATCCGGAGGCCAACAACAGCGGCTTTGTATCGCAAGGACCCTGGCAGTGGGCCCGGAGGTGATTCTATTCGATGAACCATGTTCAGGCCTTGACCCTATTTCCACCGCTAAGGTAGAAGATGCCATGGTTAAACTCAAGGAAAAGTTCACCATAGTCCTCGTAACGAATAATGTAAAGCAGGCCGCGAGGGTCGGGGATAAAACAGCGTTTTTCCTGAACGGCGAACTGGTTGAACTGGATAAGACAGACAGGATCTTCACCGCTCCCGCGGATAAGCGCACAGACGGTTATATCAGGGGGAAATTCGGATAATGGCAAAGATAATAACCAAAAATCTTAATCTATGGTATAGCACATTCCACGCCCTGAAAAACGTAAACTCTGGTTTTGAGGCAAACAGGATAACCGCTATAATCGGGCCGTCAGGATGCGGCAAGTCCACTCTTCTCAGGGTATTTAACCGCATGAATGACCTGATCGAAGGCGTGCGCACAGAGGGAGAAGTCGTAATTGAAGACTCAAATATTTTAAATCCCGATACTGACTTGGTAATCTTGCGTAAAAAAATAGGAATGGTATTCCAGAGGCCGAATCCGTTTCCGCTCTCTATCTACGAAAATATCGTTTTCGGGGAAAAGCTTCACGCGGAGAATATTACGCGGGATAAGCTGGATGAAATTGCCGAGAGAAGCCTTAAGGACGTGCTTTTGTGGGATGAATTAAAGGATAAGCTTAATGAGCCGGCTTTGAGGTTATCGTTGGAGCAGAAACAGCGGCTTTGCATTGCCCGGCTGATAGCTGTTAAACCTGATGTACTCTTAATGGATGAACCCTGCTCCACTTTAGATCCCCAGGGCACGCAAAGGGTCGAAGAATTAATGCGTGAACTTAAGAGTAAATATACTATAATAATAGTTACGCACAATATGCAGCAGGCAGCTCGTGTTTCTGACGATACAGGTTTTATGCTTCTGGGCGAATTAATAGAATTCGGCAGGACCGAAGAGATTTTCACAGCACCCCGTGACAAACGCACGGAAGATTACATTACAGGCAGATACGGATAAAAAGGAGGCTATAATGCAAAGACATGTTGACGAAGAGTTAAAGGACCTGAATAAAGATATCCTGAAGATGGGCGCTCTGGCAGAGGAAGCCATCTATAAATCTATCGAGGCGCTGAAAAACCGCGATAAAGAAATGGCGAAAGGCGTCATAGATAGTGACAATAATATCGATAACCTGGAATTAGCCGTGGATGAAAAGTGCATTGATCTAATAGCGCGCTACCAGCCCATGGCCAAAGACCTGCGGTTTATCACAACCGGCATGAAGATAAATAGCGAGCTTGAAAGAATAGCCGATATCGCTGTAGATATAGCCCAGCGCATACTTGAAATAGCGGACAAGCCGCTTTTAAAGCCGCTTGTTGATATTCCTAAACTGGCATCTGTCGCGCAAAACATGGTAAAGATGTCCATAGACGCGTTTATCAAGGGAGATATCGAATTAGCTAAAAAAGTCTTATTGTCCGATTCTGAGGCAAACCATCTGCGCGACGCTATTACAAAGGAACTTATCGAAGACTATATGGTTAAAGACGCTACTACCGCGCCAAGGGCGGTCCAGCTCCTCTTGATAGCCCGCTTCCTGGAGCGCATATGCGACCACACTACAAATATCGCGGAAGACGTCATCTATATGGTGAATGCCAAGGTTGTTAAGCATCACCCTGAAGAGATAAGGTAAGCATATAGTTCTATGAAGGAGAAGAAGAGCAGACGGCTGTATTGTTATTAATAAAAAGTTGATGTTTTAAAAAAATATGTTAAACTTATAATATCATGATAAAAAAAAGGAGGGCACCTAGAATCTTACTTTCTCTTTAAAAACATTTTGCCGCATATTAGGTAAAATGTTTTTTTGTTTTCGT